>NZ_JAGYFX010000039.1:0-57017 GCF_019946615.1 Pseudomonas sp. BF-R-01 | reverse complement strand
CTCTCCGTCGTCGGCAGCGTCAGATGTTTATAAGAGACAGGGAAGGGGGGGGGCGGCGGTGGTTCGTCTCGCTCCCCAGTAGAAGCGCCAGACAGCCTTCGCTCCAATCAGCACGTAAGAGTGCTGCACGCTATCTCTGAAGGCGAAATCTCCGGCATCACTGGCGCGCAGCAGATCTTCTTCGACGACGTGCCGCTTCAGAACGCCGACGGCAGCTACAACTTCTCCGGTGTCGGCGTAGATATCCGCCTCGGCACCCAAGGCCAAGCCTACATGCCGATGACTGGCCTTGAGGCTGAGCAGTCGGTAGGGGTTGAGCTGAAATACGGCGTAGCCATTGAGCGCGCCATCACCGACACCGACGTGGATGCCACTCGGTTCACGATCAGCGTTCCGCAGCTGAGCGAGCAGAACACCACGAACGGCGACACCACTGGCTCAACTGTTGTTTTCCGGCTGGAAGGGAAGATCGGAGCCAGCGCCTGGTTCCAGCTGTGTGACGACATCTGGATCACTGGCAAGACCATGAGCCGGACGCAGTTCTCCTATTACGTCCGCCTTCCGGTATCCGGCGGCCTGCCGCGCTACATCCGTGCGACCCGGTTGTCGTCCGACTCCATCAGTGGCGCAATCCAGAACCGTACCTTCTTCGACAGCTACACCTTGCTGTGGGACGAGAAGCTGCGTTACCCGAACACCGCGATGATCGGCATCTCGATCGATGCACAGCAGTTTTCCAGCATCCCGCGCATGGCGTTCCAGATCCACGGCATCAAGGTCCTGGTGCCGAGCAACTACAACACCGGCACGCGTGCCTATACCGGTTCTTGGGATGGCACCTTTGTTCGGGCATGGACGGATAACCCGGCCTGGATCTGGTACGACATGCTCACCAACACCCGCTACGGGCTTGGTGGTTTGCTCGATTCGACACTGATCGACAAGTACTCGCTGTACAGCATCGCCCAGTACTGCGATGTGTTGGTGCCGAACGGCTTTGGCGGCAGGGAACCGCGATTTACCTGCAACATCGCCCTGACCACCCAGCAAGATGCGTGGAAGCTGGTCAACGACATGGTGTCGGTGTTCCGGGCGATTTGCTTCTGGGCTGGTGGCTCGCTGACTGCGGTGCAGGACGCTCCGCACTCCAGCCGCTACCTGTTCAACAACTCCAACGTGGTCGGCGGTGACTTCAGCTATCAGTCGGTCGCGTCCGATCAGCGTTTCAACGTCGCAGCTGTCACCTGGAACGATCCGCTCCAGCAATACAAGCAGTCGGTCGAGATCGTCGAGCGGCCGGAGCTGATCGCCAAGTGGAATCGAATCCAGCAGAGCGACGTCGTGGCCATCGGCTGCACTTCGCGGGGCCAGGCTCGCCGCCTAGGCCGCTGGCTGCTGTATGCCGAAACTGAGGCGGTTTCCTTTGCCGTCGGCGCCGACGGGGCGCTGCCGCTTCCAGGCGACATCATTGATATCGCTGATGCGAATCGCGCCGGTGCTCGCAATGGTGGCCGGCTCCTGGCTGGCAGTACCGCTTCAACGCTGCTGCTGGATGCTCCAATCGGCCTGGCCGGTACGGGGACAGTCGGCGTCGTCATGCCGGATGGGTCTTATGCGGTTGTCCCGGCAACCGTTGGGGTTGGCGGAACATCGATCACCGTCTCTCCGCCGCTTGCATCTGCCCCTTTGGCCACTGCGCCTTGGGTGTTTTCCACTCCTGAACTGGAAACGCAGAAGTTTCGCGTGATCAGCGTTAGCGAAGGTGATGACGGCACCTACGCGATCAGCGGCATCGCTTACGACCCGGACAAGTTCGATCAGGTCGAATTTGGTACGCCTGACGTCGACAATCCGACCAGCATCGTCAATCTCGGCAAGCCGGATGCAGTAGGGCAACTCACGTTCCTTGAGTCGCTGTACGACACCGGCACCGGCCTGGCTGCCGCTCGCTTGACGGTCAGCTGGACACCGCCACCGCGCGCCATGCGTTACCAGATCGAAGTCAAGAAACCGGGCGGTAACTGGGAATACGTGACGGAGATCAACACGCCAACGATTGATTTCGACTCGGCTTCATCGGGGCTATGGTCGGTTCGAGTCACGCCCAAGTCGGTCCTTGGTTTGGCGGGTCCTGGATCGATACAGGAATACAACGCTCAGGCGCTGCTGGCACCGCCGTCGGCGCTCACCGGTCTGCGACTGGATGTGATCAGCAGCGTGGCCACACTGGCGTGGGATGCCGCGCCGGAGCTTGATGTGAAGCTCGGCGGCAGCATCTCCATCCGGCATACGCGCAATACGTCTGCTAACTGGGATGCGGCCTTGCCGCTGGCAGAAGTGGCGGGGCGGTCCACGTCGTCTGTGGTCGCCTTGCTGCCAGGCAAGTACCTGGCGCGGGCGGTCGATTCCTCTGGTGTCGGCGGGCCGGTGACCGAGGTCTGGTCGGATGCTCAAGTTCCGCTGCCGACCAATGTGGTGCTGACCATTACCGAATCGCCGGCCTTTACCGGGGTGGCGGTCAACGCGGCGCCATCGGGCGGTCTGCTGAAAATGTCCGGGGCCGGCTTTATCGATGATGTTACCGATATTGATGCTGTCTTGGGCGAGATCGACAAGTTCGGCGGCTCGCTGCTCACCTCGACCTACAGCTTCACCGCTCCTGCTGACCTTGGGTATGTCTACGACTGCACGCTGACGGCCGATGTCGTGGCATCGCTGTATGACGACGGCACCTACATCGACACGATCACGGACTTCGATGCGCTGCTGGGCATTGATGGTGATCCGCCAAATGGCGCCTCGCTGTCGCTTTGGGTGCGCACCTCGGATGTGGTGCTGCCCGAGGTTTGGTCGGCATGGAAACCCTTTGTTGTCGGTGATTACCGCGCGCGGCTGTTCGACTTCCAGCTTCGCGGCTCGGTCGAGCAGACAACTCACTGGATCGACGTATCCAAGCTCGAGGTGGTGATCGACATGCCGGACCGGATCGAAAGCGGAAACGACATCGAGGTTCCAGTGGGCGGGCTTACCGTCACCTACTCACCGCCGTTCAACGCCTCGCCGGCCGTCAGCATCACTGCGCAAAACCTCGCGCCCGGTGATTGGCCGGACGTGTCAGCCAAGACCGCAACGGGCTTCACGGTCTTCATTCGCAACTCCAGTGGGGTCGCCCAGTCAGGCCGCTCGATTGACTACATCTCAAAGGGATACTGACTTATGTCGCAACATGATATGACGCTGGACAATGCCTCTGGCCTGGTATTCCGGAATGATGCGAATGCTGCTTTGCAGGCGCTTGCGTCTCAGAGCAGCGGGGCTTCGGCCCCAAGCCCGACATTCCCATGCCAAGTTTGGGGAGACACCGGGACAGGACGTCTCAAACAACGAAACGCAGCGAATTCCGCATGGCTTGATAAAGGTCCGCTGGATGCCCCGCTACGCGACGCGGCAAGCCAGGGTGAATTCGTCGCCGACACCGGCGCAGCCGGCGCCTACGTGTGCAATTTCGTGCCAGCGCTGACCGCGCGAAGCGAGAGCACACCACTTCGCTTCAAGGCTGCGAACGCCAACCCCGGCGCAGCCACCATCAACGATGGCTTGGGTGTGGTGGCGATCGTTGGCGCTGCGCATGCGGCGCTCCAGGGTGGCGAGATCATCGCCAACGGTATCGCCTGGATTCAATGGAACGCTTCGGTTGGTGGCGGCTCGTACGTCCTGCTGTTCTGCACCGGTGCGCCGCAGCAGGTGGCAGATGCGACAAAAAGCAAACATGCAGTGACTCTTGCTCAAATCCAGCCGCCAGTGGTTGGCAGCACCCGCAATGGCAAGATGTCGATTACCGCAGCGTCAGCCACCGCCACCTTCACGGCGGACGAGGCGATCGTCGAAACCGCACTTGGCGGGACGGGCTACAAACTTTCCAGTCTCAGCAAGACAATCAATCTCGCGACCACTGGCGCCGGCGGCATGGACACGGGGAGCGCCCCGGTAAGTGGCTGGGTGGCGGTCTACCTGATCTATAATCCGACCACTCTGGCAAGTGCCCTGTTGGCAAAGAACGCCACCGCCGGCGTGCAGACCGAGGTTTATTCGGGAGCGAATATGCCTTCCGGGTATACCGCGTCCGCACTGATCGGGGTGATGCCGACCAACGGCTCGAGCCAGTTTGGTATTGCCTATCTGGATTCGGACTCTCGCAAGGTGTCCACGCCCGACGTAAACGTTTTAAGTACATCCACCAACTCCAGCGGCCTGACGTCACTCTCTCTATCGACGGCAATTCCACCCAATGCAAAAAGCGTTGGTGGTTATGTCAAGGTGTCGGCAAGCAGTCCTGGTGACTATGCCGCACGGCTGTCGGCAAATTCCGTGGGCATCGGACAGACATTTGTGACAGGCGGCTATACGAGCGCATCCGGCTACTTCAACTTAGTGGTCATTACGCTGCAAACCATGTGGTATGCGGTGTCGACATCGGCCGGCACGCTAACGGCGCTCATTTATGTCACTTCTTACACCTTCTAAAGGCGGTCATATGCCATACGTTCAGTTTTCGGATTCATCGCAGGTGGCTGTGGTTTCGGTGTTTGGCTGTCCGCAGGACCCAACGGAGTACCCGAATCAGGGCGAAGTTCCCGACGACGATCCGCGCTATCTTGCGTTCATGGACCCTCCGCCGGATTACCTCGCCATCAATAGCGCCAAGCTGCAGCAACTTATTCAACTGGCGGCAGCCCAAAAAACCGCGCTCACCAATCGGATTGGCGACCTTGAGAGCGCCATCGAAAATATCGGGATTGAAGGGCAGGAGGAATTCGCCGCCACCCCAGAAGAAGAGGCTGAGTATCCTGTTCGGAAGGCCCAACTGACGAAATGGAAGAATTACTCCATTTCGCTGGGGCGCGTGACCGCGCAGGCAGGCTGGCACACCGTCGTCACCTGGCCAGTTCAGCCAACAAGTGGGATGGACCTTACGGTCTCGGCTTCAGCGCCACCCACCGTCTAACGCGAAATCACCCTGTAAACCGGCCGCCCTTGAGCGGTTTTTTTGTGCCTGGAGAAAAGCAATGCCAGTTACCGATAAGGATCGCGACATTCTCGCCCGCACGTTGTGGGGTGTTCTGTGAGGGTTCTGCCGGTGCCCGCCGGCGTGAACTTGAATGCTTTGGAATGGCGTCGATGCCATGCCTCTGACGACTACGAAATTAGCGAATACGGCCATGTCCGTCGGCGCACTCCAGGGAGAGGGACCTACCCAGGCAAAATCCTCTCCTTCTGCTGGCATAGGGCGGGATACCCGCGTTTCAAGCTCACAATCAATGGTGAGCATCAGTATTTCGAGGCTCATCGATTGGTTGCAATGGTTTTTCTTGAGCCTCCGGTTGGCAGCCGTACAGAAGTCGCTCACGGGGACGGCATTCCGAGCAACAACCATTATTCGAATCTGTCCTGGAAAACGCGCCTCGAAAACGAGGAAGACAAGATTGCCCACGGCACCCGGCCTATTGGCGTCCTTAATGGCGCCTCAAAGCTCGACGACCGCACCGTCCAAGGCATCAGAGCGCGTCGCGCGGAAGGGGCAAAGCTTTCCGTCATCGGCGAAGAGTTTGGTGTTGCCTTTCAGACCGTTTCGAAAATCGTAAACAGACAGTCCTGGAGCCACATCTAATGAGCGTGACTGAGAACGATCGCGATGTACTGGCACGCACGCTTTTTGGCGAGGCCCGCGGCGAATCCCTGGCCGGCCAGATCGCCGTTGCCTGGACCGTCCGCAACCGCGTGAACGATGGCAAGGAAAAATCCTGGTGGGGCGAAGGCTACGCCGGCGTGTGCCAGAAGCCCTATCAGTTCAGTTGCTGGAACAAGAGCGACCCGAACTATGCGTCTTTGATCGGCATCAAGCAGATCCCGTTCCGCGAGCTGGCGCAGGCGCGAATCGCCGCTGACCAGGTGATTGACGGAAAGGTACCAGACCCGACCGGCGGCGCCACGCACTACTACGCCGCCGCGATGATGAAGGCGCCAGTCTGGACGAAGGGCGCCAAACAGACGGTGAAGATTGGTGGTCACGTCTTCTTCAGGGATGTGCCGTGATGACGTCGGTGCAGAAGCTGATAGCTCTGCTGGTGCTGGTTGTGGTCTTGATGGCCGGCAGCGCTGCTGGCACATGGAAGGTTCAGGGCTGGCGCTATGGAAAGCAGGTTGCCGAGCAGGCCCGACTACACCAGGACGATCTGACCGCCATCAGCAATGCCGCTGCCGACCAGATCCGCACCGATCAGGAAAAGCGGCTGGCGCTCGAGCAGCGCCTATCGGCCAGCGACCAAACCCACCACAAGGAACTGAGCGATGCTCAAAGAAATCAGGCTCGCCTGCGCGATCGCCTCGCTACTTCTGATCTGCGGTTGTCAGTCCTTATCGACGCCACGGATTCAGCCAGTGCCTGTTCAGTGCCAGCCGGTACCGAAGCCTTCGGCGTGGTTCATGGAGGAGCGCGCTTCCGACTTGACCCAGCGCATGCTCAACGAATTATCGCCATCACCGACGCCGGCGATCAGGGATTGATTGCGTTGAAGGCGTGCCAGGCATACGTCAGAGAAGTGAATCGCTAATCGGTTGAATCAGTTCGGGGCCGTGGTTTCTCACATTGCCTACCGCCCGATCCGCCTTGAACCATTGAACGCTTCGGTCGGTTCGCCCTGGAACATCACCAGAAAAAGCTTATGACTTAGCCCGAATAGCGGGGGCTTGTGAGAGGTTGTATCAACGAATCCACGCGGTACAGGCAAATCAATCGTTAGATTGGTCAATCGCCTGAAGTTGATCGCGAACGCCAATCTCCACCAGTGCGTACGACTTGGCACGAGTTGGAACAAATGTGGCCTTGTGCGTTCCAGTGGCATGCCTAACTTCCTGTCGGCCAAGTGGCTTTGAGGAAAACCCAAAAATTCGTTCGCCGTGAATCTCATCTCCCTCCTCGACATGGGATTTAGCAGACAGTTGTTTTGTCGGGTCTCCGAGAGGTTTGGCAATTTTGGCAAAACCGTGAATGCTCAGTTTGAAACTGAACACTAATTTATTGGTAAATCGCGTTTTGGTGGGGCCATGCAGATAAATCTTTCGGCATTGCAGCTCTAAGCTATCGCCTTCGACAGAATCCCCAATTGCAGACGATCTCATTCAGAAGCCTCTAGCAATTTAGGTTGACCCTTCATAAGAAACTTGGGGATCATATGAAGCGCGTCGTCGACAGAGGAAATCGAGCAGTTAAATAAATTTGCGAAGTCAGACGGAGTGAACTCCACAGTCGTCAGCTTAAGAAGGCGTGCCATTATTGGAGCGATCTCCTCTGGGTCCACCTCTCTCTCTTCAACTGCCATAGCCTCTGCAATTTTCTCAAATTCATCGTCATCGATTTGCTCGAGAAGATAGGCTGAGTAACTAGAATTAAAATCTATCAGCTTTTGCTGCCAATTGACGACGTCGTTCAATGCTGAAACGTCCGACTTCCACTCCGACTCCACCTGCATCAGGCGAGAAATGAACACCTGAGTGTCGATCAAGGAAACGCTGGTAACATGAGACGAAGTTGGCCTTGATACACGCGCCAGAACATCTAGCCCGTTGATATTTGGCTGCGTGGTCAATTCTGTGGTGGTCACGGTTTTGAAGAATTCGCTCATAATTTCCTCAAACTAACTCAAGGAGTTTGTAAATCTCACTAGGGCAGTATTTTTGCACTAAGGAGATAAGTTCTTCAGGTCCCGGATTAGCAAAGCACTCCGATAGGGCTTGCGGCCTTGTGTTAATATCCAGCTTTACACTCACTCCCATCTCTACGATCGGAAGTGATAACAAGTCAACGGAGGCGCCCGCGGTAACCTGTATTGGTCCTCCCCGCTTTTCGTATATATCAGCTTCAATATTCAGAAAAATGCCATTAGGCAAAAGGTAGCCAGTCTTAACCGACGTGCTTGCCACTTCAGCATACCTAGGCATTTTTACAAACTTGCTGAAGATGAACTCACCCAGGTCTGATCTGCTGGAATCTGACGGAAAACTTAAGACAATAACCAGTGCACTCTCCCTAAGTGACTCCTTGCCCTTGAAACCCTCTATTTTTTTGTGCGCATCTCGGACGTTTTTGATTATGATCTCAAGCTGGTTATCAACGCCCTTAGTAGCAGACTCGAAGCCTAGCGACAGTTGACAAGCAATTTGGCTTACCACCATCTGCTTTTGCGCCGACTGGAATACTAAACGAGGTTGAGAGGGATCAAAATCGTCCGGCAAGTTCGTTTGTTGAGATTGCGCCGCGATGAGGGAGCTGAACGAATTCTCAGCCTCTTCTTGTCTATATCTGATTCGCTTATCAAGCACATTGCTCACTAAATAGATAGCTTGAGAAATGTAGGCTTTTTGCAAGTCGATCATCAACAATTTCCTAATTAAACAGAGACGAACACGGCCGCTTCAAGGGCCCAGGTCAGCGTGTCGGTGAACCTGATCCTAGGATAGGCGTTTTTCCATCAACATCAAGCGCGCGGCCGCCCTGTATAGGCCCCACAGCCGGGATTTGCAAGAGATTCTTGCTGGCAGAGATGCCCCGAGGCGACGTGCTAAGTTGGGCGTCTATTGATAAGCAACGGCCCCTGATTCCGCACATTCCCCACATCCTTGCTCACCTTGAACCATTCGAACGCTTCGGTCGGTTCGCCCTGGTGCATCACCATCTGCTCGGCGCGCTCCTTAGGCGTGGCCGGGTCCAGCCATTCTCGGGCCAGTTCCGGCGATAGAGTCACTGGCCGCCGGTCGTGAATGTCCACCATGCCGCCGGCGCTGTCGGCGGTGATGATCACAAAGCCGTCATGCTCACCAGGTTCATGCTCGGCGTTCGGGTACTGGCCGATCGCAGCGCACAGTATCGGCGCCCGATCTCGCCGGCGGATCAGGTAGGGTTGCTTCTTCGGGCCGCCTTCGTCCACCCATTCAAACCAGTTGTTGATCGCGATGATTGCCCGGTGCGGCCAGATCGCGCGGAAGAACGGGCCGTGGGCGACTTTCTCTACTCGAGCATTGATCGGTGCGGCGCGGTCCCTGGCCCAGTGCGGGCGCCATCCCCAGCGAACCATGTCGGCGTGCAGGTAGTTGCCTTCCTGGTGGAAGAGGGCGAGCTGAGTTGTGGGTGCTGCGTTGTACCGCTCGAACGCCTGGTCGCCGACATTGTTGACCAGCGGGTTTGGCATGCTGAGCGCTGCAACAAAGTCGTGAATGCCATCGTATTGGGACAGTCGTCCGCACATGATCATGCCCTCCGAGTGATGCTTCAACTTAGCTGCGAGGCAGTTTTAAGCGCGGATCTTCCCCGGTCAGGTGTTGGATTTTGTCGTAAAGCTCACTGACCCGCTTATTCATTGCCATCAATTCCCAGTTGCTTTTCGTCTCAATTTCGGTGGTGTTCCTACGAACATCTGATAGGGCCGCCCGGGCGCGGTTCAATTCTGCGCGCAGCTGGTCACGCTCCTTGGACACGTCAGCATGCATTTGCACCAGGCCGAAGATGTCCTCTCTGGCCTTGCGCATTTGCAGGGTCAGTTCCTGTACCTCGTTCTCGTACATGCGCAGAAAGTGACGGCAGGTTTGAAGCTCGGTAGGACAACCCAGCCAATCGCTGGTGTCTTCGATTTCATGCGGGTCCACGGTAGCGCCTTACTGATACTGTTTGTATGTACAGTAATAGAGGCGCAGTGATTGGGCGAGGCTGGGGCGACGAGCAGTAGAATTTTTGGGGTGGTGTTCGGTCGGCAGGACGCCGTAGAAGGGGGTACTACTGTAGGAATATACAACGCTAAGTTATTGATTCTTATAGGGGGATGTGTTGGTTTTGAGAGGGCCAAAAAGCACCCTATTTCCCTTGTACATCAATAGGTTACAGCCGACTCCAGATCACCTTGACATGGTGGTGCTGAGAGACCGGCGAAGTAGAGTGGTCTCCCAGCGGTTATTGATTACTTCTTCCAGTTATCGATAAGCCACTGGTGTATGTCTGTCCGTTTCTGAACGGTGCCAGGGAGCAGGGTTTTGATCAGTCGCTCGGCTTGGAGCGCTTGAGGTTTGGTTGTGCAGATGCTGTTCAGAAAACGCAGAACTTCATAGCCCTCGTCCCGATCTACTTTGTCGCGGTCGAGCTTCCCGATGTAGTTCGGGTTGTCGCCCTGATCTGCCGACCAAGTGTATTTGTAAGCCAAGTCACTCTTCGTGATTACAGACATGTCCTTTCCTTGAGGTGGCGGGCAGAGGATTCTGCGCCACGTCGAGGTTCTAACGAATGCAGGACGTTTTGCAATACCGCTTTGGCATCAGCTCGCGATAGCCTGCGCAAAACCTCCGCTGGAGGCCACGGTTTACCGTTTGCATAAGCACGAAAAAGCGGATGTTTTGCCAGTGCCAAATGGGCCTGTTATCGTTATAAAACAAGTGGTTAGGCCTCTACAGTCCCCAGCATGGGGTGCTAGGGGTCGAGTGTTCGAATCACTCCGTCCCGACCATTATTCCTGAGCAAAATCAGACACTTAAGCCGATCAGATGGATCGGCTTTTTTGTGTCTGCGCAAAACTACCCGGTGAACTCTCGGATATTCAGGTCCGGAATTGCCGCGGCCCAGACGACTCCCTCGTGGTCCCGCTGGTAGTTTTTGGTCATGCCCTCGTTCGCATGTCCTGCAATTTTCTGCCCATCCTTTCCGGTTTTCTTCTACAGGTGCAGTGACAGTGCTGCATTGGTTGCAGGATTTGGCATGGCAATAGAATTCCTCGCCCGCCGTTCACCGGCAGAATGTGAGTCGTAAGGTTTTGGCTTGCAGTCGGACGAATTCGGCGGGGGCGCTGACGGTGGGTATCAGGGTATAGCTGATATACGAAGAAGGCCTGCTCGAATAAGGTCCAGTAGTTCGCCCTGCCAGCTGTTTCAGAGAAATGCTGAGTGGCCGCAACTGGTCAGGGTGGGCTTACTTCTTGGTCGTGGATCCTTGTGGCAGTACATGTAGGCGAACCAGGCGAGGGCGATCATGGCGAAACCTCGCGCCGGGCTCACTGCACATACGGGCTGTCTTCAGTGTCGAAAATGCCGAGCAAGAACCACTCATATGCCGGAGGCATTTCGGGCTCCCATCCGAGGCAGTGAGCCTCACCATCAACCCAGTAGGGTGGGCGTCCACGTCGAACTCCCACGATTGTCATTCCTGCTTACGTAGACGCAAAATCAGCGGCTCAAGTGTGGGGCGCTTGTTTTTCCATTCTTCTTTGGTAATGCCGAGCAGTACCACGTCAATTCGGCTTCCGTTTTTCAGAATGTTCTTGCGTCTAACTCCTTCAAGTTCAAAGCCAAACTTCTGGTGCATTTTTATTACGGCAGAATTAGTTTCCAATATCTCGCAATTGAGCTTTTCCAGGCATGCGTCATTGAATGCATAGTCAAGCATCCAAAACTCTACAATGCTTCCTATGCCTTTTCCTTGATGTTCAGTGTCTAGATAGAACGCCCAATCGGCGGTTTGTTGAACTGTATTTATGGCGTTGAGTGAAACGACACCGATGGACTGCTCATTCCTCATGGCCACGAACACCGCTTGGCGCTTGTTTCCTTTCAAAGAACGCAACCAATCCTCGTGCTCCTCTTCGGTGATTTCGTGGGAGGTGTACATGTTATTTCGGACATCCTCCTGGTTTCGGAGAGTGCGCACATGTGCTTGAACAGAGGGGCTGGCGTCAACTAAAGGAATAAACTGCACCGGATTACCTCGCGGGGACCAGAAAACTTAAAAGGCTAACAGCTTCATAGAAAAAATACCTTTTCAAGCGACTTGGTTTGCAGAGTCACTCCGGAGCCATCAGTATCGCAAGCGTCACTTTGGTGATTTTACAGAGGACCGCATCAAGTCCGATAACTTGATGCGGTGGTTCACTACTAGATCCGAAACTGGCTAATCAAACGACCTAGGCGATTACCTAACTCACTGAGACTTCTGGAGGTTTGTGCACCATCTTTGGCGTCCCCGGCGACCACATCAGCCGCCAGGGAGATGTGAGTCATACTACGGTTTACTTCCTCGGCCACAGCGGTCTGCTCTTCGGATGCGCTGGCGATCTGAGCGTTCATGTCGTTAATTGTATAAATCAGTTGGCTGATGGCATCCAGCGACAATCCCGCCCGGTTTGCCAGTTCCCCTGTTGTTCGGCCTGTTTCGCTGGAGCGGCCCATCGTGATCATGGCATCTTGGGTGCCTTTTTGAAGCAGGCTGATCATCCCGTGGATTTCCTGGGTACTCTTTTGCGTACGGCTGGCCAGGGCTCGAACTTCGTCGGCGACCACTGCAAAACCACGACCCGCATCGCCAGCCCTTGCTGCTTCAATGGCGGCGTTCAAAGCCAATAGATTGGTTTGCTCCGCAATAGAGCGAATGACGTCAACTACACCGGCAATCAACTGCACATCCTTGTTCAAGCTGTCCAGAGACGAGCTACTTTGTCCTATTTCCTCAATCAACGAATGAATGCTTTCGATGCTTTTATTGACGACATCTCTTGCCTGCCCACCTACATCGCTGGTTTCTCGTGCTGCTTGCGAAGCACCTTGGGCACTGACGGAAACCTGATGCGCAGCCGTGGACATTTCATGAATGGCTGTCGCCACTTGATCAGTCTCTTGGCGCTGACGATCCATGGCCTGCTCTGAGCGCTGTGCCTGGGCCGACATATCTTCGACCAGTGCCGTCAGTTGCCCGGTCATCTCCACGATTTGACGCACAAGGTTATGAATTTTTTCCACAAACAAGTTGAACGAGTGAGCCAAATCGCCCAGCTCATCGTTGCTCGAAACTGGCAGGCGGTGTGTCAGGTCGCCATCTCCAGCGGCGATGTCGTCCAGGTTCTTCTTGATGGCCAGTAAAGGTTTCACAATGCTGTTTCCTAGCCAAATGCCAATCAGCGCCACAAGGAGCAGCACGCAAACGGCGAGGAAAAGGATGTACGCGGTGTACTGACCGATTCGCTCATAGCGCTCACTGGCGATGGCCTGTACCTGAACTTCAAGATCATCCAGATTCACTTGCGTGCCCACGATCAAGTCCCACTTCTCCAGATAAACGGTGTAACCGAGCTTGGGCGTAGGTTTCGGGCTGACGGGGGTTTGCCAGTCGTACCGGAAAAAATGTGTCCCCGTCTTGGCCGCTTCAACCAGCCCTCGAATCACATACACGCCGTTGGCATCTTTGCTATCAACAAAGCTCTTGCCGATATCGGTGTTCAGGTTGGCGGAGAACACTCGAACAGACGAAGAGTCATAGCCGTAAAAATAGTTTTGTTTAGCGAAACTCAGCGTTCGCAGAATCTTCACAGCCTGATCCCGAGCGTCGGAATCCCCATATTTGGAAGCGTCATATATCGGCTGAATCGACGCTTGGGCAATTTCCATATAGTGCTTCAGTGAAGTTTTTCGCTCATTGATCAAGAGGTCGCGCGTCTGCTCAACCTCCTCGGATGCCAGCTTTTGCAAAACCCAAAAAGTGATGCCGCTGATCACTGCAGCCAGCAAAAGGCCAGGGATGATCGTCAGAAGGATGACTTTGCTACGAAGACTTAACGTCACGATGAGTTTCGCCTCACTCAAGAGATTTTATTTTTATCCACCCATTTTTATCTCGGCCAAGGCTGGCTCGACGACGCATAAAAGGAGGGAAGCTTTTAGGTTGGAGCGGTTGAGCCTGGAGCGATTTAAGGCCTTCTTTTGTTAAAAACACTATTAATGATCGATCGATCAATAGTAGTCTACGCTCAGCTCAAACGGCTTGTCGATGGCCGGTGAGGACGATGGCTGAGTCACCTTCAAGCCAGGTGCTGATATTGGAGATGAGCAGGCGCGATGCAGAAAGGTGTTTGCCGGCAATGAGGTATCTCGCTCAATTGCGCGCCATTGACTCAAGAGGGGACGTTGACTGCGCCGCGCATCTTTTGCGCAGGACGCAACGTGACGTTGCGTCCTGCCCATATTCTCTCGAGGGGGAGTGCCGCCTATTTTGTTGACCTGACAAACAGTAAAGCGAGTGACCTTTCACTGGAAAGTCACCGCTGTCGAACTTCAGGAGTCTATGGCATGGGCGTTTCTACAAGTGGTACAGCAACGACGATACAAAAAGCTTCAATGACCAGAGGGCTAGTGCTTCTGTTTGCGTTTTGTTGCGGTGCCATCGTGGCCAACATCTATTACGCACAACCGATCATCAGCTTGATTGCCCCGGATATCGGTATGTCGAGTGGCCACGCGAGTCTTATTGTTTCGCTGACTCAGATTGGTTATGCACTCGGATTGTTTTTCCTGGTGCCCTTGGCGGACCTGGTCGAAAACCGCCGACTGATGATAGCGACGATCGTGATTACGATCTTCAGTCTGCTCGCCGCTGGTTTAGCCAGGCAGCCGAGCGTATTTCTTGTCGTATCGGCGCTCATCGGTTTCAGCTCGGTCTCCGTGCAAATGCTTATTCCATTGGCCGCGCATCTGGCTCCGGAAGAGTCTCGCGGCCGAGTGGTTGGCGGGATCATGGGAGGCTTGCTGCTGGGGATTTTGCTTGCGCGGCCGCTGTCGAGCCTGATTGCTGATCATTTGGGCTGGCGGGCAGTGTTTATCGGGGCTGCTGCCTTGATGCTCATCATCTCCATAGTGATCGGCATGACCATGCCCAAATGGCAGCCAGCCCATCGTGCGTCGTATGGTCAACTGCTGATGTCCCTTGGACAACTGTTTTGCCGCGAACCCGTATTACGTCAGCGAGCGCTTTATCAAGGGCTGATGTTTGCATCGTTCAGTTTGTTCTGGACCGCCGTACCGCTGGTGTTGAGTCGTGAGTTCGGCCTCACGCAAAGTCAGATTGCGATGTTTTCTCTGGTCGGCGCCATCGGTGCAGTCGCTGCACCTATCAGTGGTCGACTCGCTGATGCAGGGCACACTCGACGAGCCTCACAGTTGGCCATGGTGCTGGGCGTGGTGAGTTTCCTTCCAGCCTTCATTAATCCCTTTTACGGTGTGATTGGTTTGGCTGTCACCGGTGTTGCGCTGGACTTTGCTGTGCAGATGAACATGGTGCTTGGCCAACGAGCCGTCTACGCCTTGGGCACCGCCAACAGAGGCCGCCTGAATGCGTTGTACATGATCAGTATCTTCGTTGGCGGTGCAATCGGTTCCTCGGTGGCCAGTTCGCTTTATGAACATGCCAGCTGGTTGGCGATTGCAGCGGTGGGAAGCGCCTTGTCGCTGGTCGCTCTGATCGCCTTCTCGATTGTTTCTCGTCGAGCCGGGCAGGTTCACTGAGTCGATCGGTCGCTGGAACGCGCAATGCCCAAGATGAGAACGGGGATAGTCGAGGAGTGTCATGGACAAGTTGCTCGCATTGAAAATGTTCGTCCAGGCTGTGGATTCGAAGGGCTTTTCTTCTGCCGCTCGACAGTTGGGCCTGGCGACGTCTTCCGTGACCCGGATGATCGACGGGCTTGAGGCTGAGCTGGGCGCTGTCCTGCTTAACCGTTCCACGCGGCAAATCTCATTGTCAGATGCCGGGGCCGCCTACTACTTGAAAGCGCGGGAGGTGTTGAACGCTGTAGCCGAAGCGGATGCCTCGGTCACTGACCGTGGGGAAGTCCCGGCAGGGCATCTTCGTATTTCCGTACCCGTGGCACTGGGACGTCGTCTGATTGCGCCGCATATCGCCGCGCTTTTGAAGCGTTACCCGCAACTCGTGTTGGACATGACGCTTTCTGACGACATTGTTGAGTTGTTGGGTGAGCGCGTCGATCTATCGATCCGGTTGGGCTCCGCAGCAGCAATGGACGGTGTAGTCAGTCGTCCTGTCGGTCATTTCAGTCGTAGGGTGGTTGCCAGTTCCGAGTACCTGAATGTGCATGGTTTCCCCGAACATCCTATGGACCTCATGCAGCACGAATGTATGCGCTTTAGTTATGGCCAAAAGCAACAGGTTTGGAGTTTCTTAAAGTCCGGTGAGAAGACTCGAGTACCTATTGAAGGCCGCTTTAAAAGCAACAATGCGGAGGTTTTGCGCGAGGTTGCGCTGGCGGGCGGAGGGGTGGCTCTTTTACCTGATTGGCTCGTCAACGATGATATTGGTAGCGGTCACCTGACGTCATTGTTCGAGTCTTTTGTTGTCAATCCGAACGACGCGAGTTCGGTTATCTCTGCGCTGTATCTTCCCAATCATCGCGGCTCCAGGCGCGTCAATGCATTTATCGATTTCATCAGCGAGTTGCTCGGGCCTGAGGGCTTGCCAGTGAGCTGATCTCGTTACCGTTGCTTAATTTAAAGCGTTGGATTTCGACGTAATGGACCACTTTCGCTGTGTAGATACAGCAGATCCGGGAGGCTTGAATGAGCGCCGCAACATTGCATTACGTCTACGATCCGTTCTGTGGCTGGTGCTATGGAGCGGCACCAATGATCACGGCGGCCACCACGATTCCTGGCCTGGAAATTCAGGCTCATGGTGTAGGCATGTTATCGGGAGACAAAAGCAAGTTTGTGTCGGGTGAGTGGCGCGATTTTGTTCGTCCTCACGAAGCTCGGATTACCGCGTTCAGCAAACAAACCTTCGCAGACGCTTACGTCCAGGGCGTACTCGACCATGAAAACGTTTACCTGGACTCTTCACCGCCCATTGCAGCCATGATGACGGCTCAACAGCTGTCAGGACGCGGCATTGAAATGCTCAAGCGTTTGCAAGTCGCGTACTACCAGGAGGGACGGGCCATTGCTGACCGTGGGGTGATTGCCGACATTGCCGGCGAGCTTGGCTTTGAATCAGATACGTTCATGGCGGCTTTTGATTCGGTCACCGCAGACTCATTGCAGGATCATCTTGAGCGCAGCAACGGGATGCTGGAAGCCCTGAATGCGCGTGGCTTTCCAGCATTTGCGCTGGAAGTCGATGGTGAGATGGAAGTGTTGGCCATGGGGCATTATTTAAGTCGACCCACATTGTTCAAGACGGATATTGAAAGCCGCCTGGCCAAATAGGTGTGGTTCATAGCCAGCACATTCTTTTGTTTTGTATGATGCCTGAATGAAGCTCTAGTGAGGCGTTATGCAAGACTCAAAAAATGTGGACGAGAACGAGCCAGGCAAGTCAAAAGACTCCGCAAGCCTCGTCAAATCGACGACTCGACGCCTTTCGCCAGAGGTCAGGGAAAAGCAGATTGTGCAGAAAGCCATCGAGCATTTTGCGACGTGCGGATTCTCGGGGAGCACCCGTGAGCTGGCGCGACAACTTGATGTTACCCAGCCTTTACTCTATCGATATTTCCCTAGCAAAGAGGCGCTGATAGATCGCGTGTACGACGAGGTGTACCAGTGGGATTCCTCGTGGGAAGCGATGATCAAGGATCGCTCGGAACCCCTCCAGTCTCGTCTGGTTCGTTTCTATACCTCATACGCAGGGGTGATTCTGCGGCGGGAATGGATTCGTATCTTCGTTTTCGCCGGGCTGACACGTGAAGGTATCAACGATCGGTATCTCGCCAAATTGCGTGAGCGAGTCTTCATTCCTGTCATCGCAGAGATTCGCCATGCTCATGGATTGGCACCCTCCTCAGGTGAAACGATCAATGACAAAGAGCTGGAATTGATCTGGAGTTTGCATGCAAGCATTTTCTATATCGGCGTGCGCAAATGGATTTACGATCTTCCAGTAACGGAGGACATTGATGCGTTGATCGAGCAGATGGTCGATGCATTCCTTAACGGCAGTCCCCACGTATTGCAACAAGTCGATAACGACCTCGGCGAGAAGCCTAGCTTGAATTGACCGGCTTCAATTTGAGTTGGTTTTTCTGCTTTACCCGCCCGCTGATCTTTTGCTTTGCCTCTCTTTTTTGTCGACCACTCATCACCTGTTTCAGCCTTCAGCTGATCAGGTGGTAGGGGGCGTACGCTTGTCATTTTGCCCTGAAAAGCCCTTTCCCAACGCTTGAAACCCGCTTCCCCTTTGCGTCGCCATGAAGTGGTCCAGGCCAGCCCTCAAAAATTTGACCCATCGGCTATTTACTTCAATTTTGTCAGGACGTATTGTTTATCGAGTGATAAATAAATACAAAAAACGTTGGAGGCACCATGCAAGTCCTGAAGCTCGCTCATTACTCGATCCGGTCGTTCGACCTGGAGAAGTCCAGCCGATTTTATGAAAGGGTGCTCGGTTTTACCCCTGGCTATCGGCCGCCGTTCGATTTTCCTGGCGTTTGGTTGTACATGGGAGGAGATGAGGAGGACTTTGGCACGGTCCACATTATCGGGATTGACCCTTCCAACCCCGAAGGTCTGAAGAACTACCTCGGCGATAAAGAAATCCCGCTGACAGGCACTGGAACCGTTGACCACATTGCCTTTCTGGTCACTGGCCTGGTTGCATTCTGGAGCGTCTTCAAGGCCGAAGGCATTACCTGGCGTGATCGCACCGTTCCGAGCCTCGGCCTGCATCAGGTTTTCATCGAAGATCCGTCAGGTGTCACCATCGAGCTCAATTTTCCAGCCTCCGAGATTGAAGCGGTTGGTTCTTACGCCTCCCATGTAGCTGCCACTGCGGGAGAACGGCCATGATCAATACGTTGAATAAACCCCGCGCTATTGTCGTGGGCGGTTCGTTGGGTGGTCTGTTTGCAGCAAATATGCTGTTACGCAAAGGTTGGGATGTTGAGGTTTTCGAGCGTGTTCCGGATGAACTCGCTGGACGAGGCGCCGGGATCGTTACCCACCCTGAATTGTTCGAGGCGATGGCCGCTGCGGGAATTCCCCTCGATGCATCTGTCGGTATCAATGTGCTTTCGCGTGTCACGTTGGCCCAGGATGGCGATGTGGTACTTGAAAACGCGCTCCCACAGACGTTGACCGCGTGGGGGAAAATGTACCAGGTTCTTCGCGCCGCATTTCCGGACTCGCTTTACCGCAGCGGTGGTAGCGTCATCTCGGTTGAAAGCACTGACACGCATGCCAGCGTCACGTTGGCCGATGGCACAACTCATCAAGCGGACGTCATTATTGCCGCTGATGGATTTCGGTCGACAATCCGCCAGCATTTTTTACCTGACGTACACCTGCAATACGCTGGATATATCGCATGGCGTGGGTTAGTCGATGAAAGTGCGCTATCGGACTCTGCCCACGCAGCGCTATTCGATAAATTCGCTTTTTGTTTGCCGCCACACGAGCAGATCCTGGGGTACCCAGTTGCCGGGCACTCCAACAGCACTCTTGTAGGCGAACGCCGTTATAACTTCGTGTGGTACCGCACCAGTGACGACGACGATTTGCGCGATTTGTTGAGGGACGAAAGCGGGAAACAATTCGAAGGTGGAATTCCTCCGGCGCTGATACGCCGTGATGTGCTCGACACTATGTACCAGTCCGCAGAGACATTACTTGCCCCGCAGTTCGCCGAAGTCGTAAAGAAAGCCGCACAACCGTTATTCCAGCCAATTTACGACCTGGAAGTACCGAAGATGAATTTCGGGCGTGTCGCTTTGCTCGGCGACGCGGCATTTGTGGCGCGTCCCCATTGCGGAATGGGTGTTACCAAGGCCGCCGGTGATGCGTTGGCAATCGTCGAAGCACTTGAGCGACATGCATCCGTCGAAGAGGCACTGGCGGACTATAGCGAGCAACGCTGTCGTTTCGGGGCGTCGATTGTTCAGCATGCCAGGCATTTGGGTGCGTATATGCAGGCGCAACTGAAAAGCGAGGAAGAGCGCGAAATGGCTGAGTTGTACCGAACCCCGGAAGCCGTAATGCGCGAGACAGCGGTGCCCGTGAAGTTTTAATACAGCCAAAAGCCCTTTGCAGGAGACAACCATGGAACATGCATATCCGCAAGACGGTGGCTCGGCCCTGTCCGCTGAACAGGTTGATAACGCTATTCAAAACCCGATTCTCGAAAATCCGGAGTTTCGTGCTTTGGTAAAACAGCGACGGATATTTTCGTGGAGTATGACTGCCCTGATGTTGGCAGTTTATTTCGGATTTATTCTTTCTCTAGCCTTTATACCGGTCCGTTTGGGTACACCTATTATCGAAGGGCAACCGATGACATGGGGCGTTCCAATTGGCTTTGGAATGCTCGCCTTCACGATTCTTCTCGTTGCTGTCTACGTATGGCGAACTAATACCTGCTACGACCCTAAAATAAAAACAATCATCAGGAGCTTCAACAAATGAAGCGTCTACTTATTGCAGTCTCAGCCATCCTGGCGTCGGTAGCGGTATACGCTGCCGACGCTCCGAGCACAGTCCACAAACATAACCCCATTGCCATCGGCATGTTTCTAGCGTTTGTTATTTTTACTCTGTTTGTCACACGATGGGCCGCACGTAAAAACAATAGCGTTGCCGATCACTATGCCGCAGGCGGAAAAATTACCGGCTTCCAAAATGGTTGGGCCATCGCCGGAGACTATATGTCCGCGGCGTCTTTGCTGGGTATCTCCGCGTTGGTTTTTACCAGCGGTTTTGATGGACTGATTTACTCAATCGGTTTCCTTGCAAGCTGGCCGATCATTCTGTTTCTGATTGCCGAACCATTACGCAATCTAGGTCGCTACACGCTGGCGGACGTACTGTCCTATCGCCTGAAACAACGACCCATACGAGCGTTTGCGGCGTCCAGTTCGATCGTGATCGTTCTGCTTTATCTGGTTTCTCAGCTGGTAGGCGCTGGAAAGCTGGTGGAGTTGCTGTTCGGTTTCGATTACACCGCAGCTGTGCTTCTCGTCGGTACGCTAATGGTCATCTATGTTTTCTTTGGCGGGATGCTGGCAACCACCTGGATTCAGATCATCAAGGCAGTCTTACTGCTGACTGGCTGTGTCTTCATGGCTTTCATGGTCTTGTCCGAATTCGGATTCAGCCTGAACCAGCTGTTCACTCAAGCTACCCAAGTGCATCCATCCCATGTAGCAATCATGAGTCCAGGAGGGCTGATTACTGACCCGGTATCTGCGATTTCCCTGGGGCTGGCATTAGTCTTCGGTACGGCAGGTCTTCCACATATTCTCATGCGGTTCTTCACCGTCGGTAACGTCAAGGCTGCGCGCCAAAGTATTCTTTATGCCACCGGTCTTGTCGGCATAGGGTACGCACTGATCGTCATCATCGGTTTCGGCACCATCGCCCTGGTTGCCAGCAATCCCGCCTATCATGATGCGTCAGGTGGAATATTGGGTGGCGTTAATATGGTTGCGATTCACCTCGCACATAACGTCGGCGGCAATGTCTTCCTCGGGTTTATGTGTGCGGTATCGTTCTCGACAATATTGGCAGTAGTGGCAGGGTTGACCCTTGCAGGCTCGTCTGCCGTTTCTCATGATCTTTATGCACATGCCTTGCGCCGTGGTACCGCAAGCGACCGTGAAGAAATGCGCGTCTCTCGTGTTACAACCATCGTGCTGGGTGTGTTGTCGATTCTGCTGGCGATTGCTTTCGAGAAACAGAACATCGCATTTATTGTGAGCTTAACGTTCTCCATCGCCGCAAGTTCCAATTTTCCAGTGCTGTTGTTGTCGATTTACTGGAAGGGCTTAACGACGCGTGGCGCCGTGATTGGCGGATCGTTGGGGCTGGTGTCTGCAATTACCCTGTGCATTCTCAGTCCTACTGTTTGGGTCAAGATTCTCCATCATCAGCAAGCCTGGTTTCCGTATGAATACCCGGCCCTGTTCTCAATGGCTGTCGCATTTATCGGTATTTTCTGGTTCTCCATTACTGATCGTTCCGCCAGCGCCGTAGTTGAACGCAGTCGATTCGAAAATCAGTTGGTCGATACGGAGTTGGGTACGCCGGCAACATGGAAAGCGCAACTTAAAGCTGATTAAGCCAGGTGATGGCTGTCTACATTAAATAACTACAAGTTTCTGCATGAAAGTGTAGCTCCTGCAACGCTGGTCGCGAGAAGTTGATTTTTAATAAGCGAACTATGGTTTGGCTGTGTGCTTCTCGCGCACCATAAGCTGTCGGAATACCTATGTCTGGAAAGTCGCTTAATAGTTCATACAAAAATAACAATTTAAACTTGGGTGAAAATAAATGAAGTGTACTTTTGTTGTGGCGGCAGCCATGTGTGTATTGGCGCAGCAAGCCCATGCGGCTGGTTTTGTCGATGATAGTAAGGCAGCGATTAAACTGCGTAACTTCTATATCAATAGCGATTACCGAGACTCGGCAACACCCGCTCAGAAAGCAGCCAACCAGAGTTATCAAGCGGAGTGGGGGCAAGCCTTTCAACTCGAATTCATCTCGGGTTATACCCCGGGGCCTGTAGGTTTTGGTGTTGATGCGCTGGGCATGCTGGGCGTCAGGCTGGATTCAAGCGCCGGTAAACATGGCAATCCGACGGGTACGAACTACGGTGGCGTGGTATTTCCAAGTGACGGCGACCATGCGGTTGACGATTTCTCCAACTTGGGGCTGACCGGGAAAATGAAAATATCCAAGACCGAACTGAAGCTTGGAACTCTGGTCCCAAAACTGCCGGTGATCTTCAGCAATGACGGGCGTTTGTTGCCTCAAACCTGGCAAGGAACCCAGGTTTCTTCGGCCGACATCAAAGACCTGACCTTGATCGGCGGGCAAATTGAAGAGGTGAAGGGGCGCAACTCCAGCAACAATGAAAATATGTCCATTGCAGGCGCCAATAATACGGTCACTGGCCGCTTCAGTAATAAATTCATTTACGCCGGTGGCGATTACAAGCTGACTAAAGATTTAACCTTGCAGTACTACTACGGCAATCTCAAAGATTTTTATAAGCAGAATTTTCTTGGCCTGATTCACAACTGGGCAATCGGACCTGGTGTGCTGACCAGTGATGTTCGATACTTTAATAGCAAGGATGATGGTGCAAACGGCCATGATCCTGCGTATTTTACGACGGGCTACTACGGCGGTAACACGCTGAAAGGAAAAGTCGATAACGATTTGTACAGTGGGTTGTTTACCTACGCGGTTGCGGGTCACACTTTCGGAGCAGGCTATGAGGTCAGTGATGGGAAAAGTGACTTCCCTTATTTAAACCAGGGGGACGGCCCCACCACCTACACCATCACGGAAATGCAGGTTCAGAAGTTTGTTCGTGCTGGCGAGAAGTCGTGGCAAGCCCGTTACTCTTTTGACTTCGCAAAACTGGGTCTGCCTGGTGCGACGGCAGGTGTTGTGTATGTTAAAGGTAATGATATCAATACTGTCGCATCTAGCAATTCCAGCGAATGGGAACGTGATATTACGCTCGCCTATGTCGTACAGTCAGGCCCCTTCAAAGGCTTGGGTGTCATGTGGAAAAATGCAATGGTGCGGAATAATATCCCGAACACCCGCCAACAAGACGAGAATCGCGTGATTATAAATTATCAATTGGCATTGTTTTGATTTTTAAACGCAGGCGATAGTTTGTGGCGGAAACAATACGGTGAGTCAGTCCTGTTGTGACTGGCCGCTGTAACTGACAGGCAGCGCTTTAACGAGTGTTGCGTGTACATGTCGTTCTCTTCCAACGGCATGTTTTTAAGTAGAGTAACGTTTCCCTTAGTTGGGGTAGGGCGGTGCAAGTGATCCTTCACCGCCCTTTTTTATTCTGAACAGGGGGCGTTCATGATCCCAGAGCATCCTGCCAACCACGTCGCGCCAACGGCAGATCCAGCAAGCGCTTGCCGATGGCATCACTGATGGCGTTGCCCAGCGCCGCGGCCATGGGGCCCTGGACGATTTCCGCCGCGCCGAGGAATGGCTGGCCGGGCTGATCAATCATGTGCACCTCGACCTGTTTCGGCAACTCAGGAAAACGCATGATCGGATAGCCGCTCCAGTCGAAGCTATGCATGCCGCTGGCGTCATAGAGGATTCGTTCATAGAGCGTCCAGCTGGCGGACTGAACAATGCCACCCTGGACCTGATTGAGTAGCCCATCGGGGCTGACTATTTGCCCCACATCGACGGCGGCCACCACCCGATCAATCGTCACTTGCCCGGTCTGTCGTTGCACATGCAGCTGCACGGCGATGGCGCAGTAACCCATGATGTTTTTATAGCGAGCGAAGGCGAAGCCGATTCCGCTGCCGGGGCCAGTTGCCTTTTGCGGCCAACCGAAGCTGCTGGCCACACGTTCCACCACCGCCCGTGCTCGTGGATCGCTCAAGTGATTGAGGCGAAATTGCACCGGGTCCACGGCGGCCTGCGCTGCCAGTTCATCGACAGTGCTCTCGATGGCGAACACGTTGATATGGGCGCCGAGCGAACGCATGGCCGAGGTCCTGAACGGCATGCTCAGAACGAAGTTCAGATCGACCTGCAGGTTGGGTATCTCGTACAACGGAACCGAGTTACGGTCGCCGTCACCCTCGGGCTGGGCAATAGGGATCGAAGGGGCTGGGGTGAAGGGCCTGGCCAACAGCCACGCCGGTAACAAGCGCCCGGCATTGACGATACGTTCGTTGTGCGGAGTGCTCCAGAGTTCGTATTTCCAGTCCCGAAGGCGCCCGCCGTCGTCCAGTCCTGCTTCCACTTCGGCAAGCATTGCCGAGCTGTAGGGCTCCCAAAGATTTTCCTGCTCGCGCATCCATTGCACCCGTATCGGCTTGCCGGGTATGGCCATGGCGATCAGCGCGGCATCGGCTGCGGCGTCATCCGCGCCGTTGTGGCCGTAGCAACCGGAGCCTTCGGCGTGGATGCAACGCACCTGTGCCACCGGCAGGCCGACCATCTCGGCGATGCCCATGCGCAGAGGGTAGACGCCTTGAGTGTGGGTCCAGACGGTCAGTGTTCCGTCCTGAAACCAAGCCATTGCACACGACGGCCCGATGGAGCAGTGCATGAGGTATTGCTTGGTCACCCGTGCCTTGTAGGCCCGTGGCGCAGGTTGCGCGAGGTTGCCCTTGGCGCTCACCGGGTAGCGTCGCGATGGCAACTCGGTGAGGAGTTGATGGATATGTGTTGAGTCGGGCAGCGGATTACCTTCTGTCCAGCGGGCAGAGGCGTAGCCTTCGCGCATCGCTTTGACTGCCAGCCATTCATCGGTGGCGACCACGGCGAGGTAACTGCCGTTGCGGACCAGTTTCACCACTCCGGGGAGTTTTTTGAGGGCCGCCTCATCGATGTCCAGCAGCTGACTGCCGCGCCGGGGTGGGCGTATCACACGGGCATGCAGCATGTCGGGCAGACGCATGTCTTGCACATAAGCCGCACCGCCGCTGACCTTGGCTGGAATGTCCAGTCGAGGCAATGATGTGCCGATCAGGGTGAAGCTGCTGGCTGGCTTGAAGGGCGAGCTGGCCGATGCGAAGCGATGCAGTTGAACCCCGACAACCGCTTGCACGTAGGTCATGCTGCGACCTTGCGCATCGTAGATCACGGCGTCCCGCGTGCTCAGGCTGTCGACTTTCTGCTGCCATTGCCGTGCCGCAGATTCGAGTAATAGCTGACGCACCTGGGCCGCGGCGTTGAAAAGCGCAGTGCCGCTGTCGACGATTGTATGGCTGCCGGCGGTATAGCCTTCATTGGGTGTCAGCGCGGTGTCGGCGGTGAGAAAACGGATGAGCCCGGGCGACACTTCCAGGCGCTCGGCGGCGATCTGCAGGAGCGCCGTTTTGACGCCGGTACCCAGCTCCACTTTGCCGGTGTAGACGGTGATGCCATCTTTTGCGTCAATGCGGATCCAGGCGTCCAGATAGGGCGTGGCCCGCAGGCTGCCCGGCAGGTCAGGTGCCAGGATTTGCGTGCCCAAGGTGTCCACTTCGGTGTCGGCGAAGGCGCGCGGAATGCCCGGAAGCATCGCGAACCCCATCACCAACGCACCATTGATCACGAACGCACGGCGGCTCAGATTGACGTTTTGCGTCGAGGTTTTCATACCTTGGCTCCCTGCGCGATGACCGACTTGATAGCGGCGAGGATCCGCACATGGGTGCCGCAGCGACACAGGTTGGGTGCCATGTGGCGACGGATCGTTTCATCATCCGGACGAGGGTTGGCCTCCAACAAAGCCTGCGCCCGTACGATCATCCCCGCGATGCAATAACCGCACTGGGCCGCCTGTTCGTCGATAAAGGCCTTCTGCAACGGCCCCGGTTGGTCGGCGCTGCCCAGGCTCTCCACGGTGCGCACAGATTTTCCCGCCAGCGCGCCGCACGGTGTCAGGCATGAAAACACCGGTTTGTCGTCTACTAAAACCGTGCAGGCGCCGCACTGACCCAGGCCGCAGCCGTACTTGGCACCATTGAGCCCCACCTGGTTGCGCAAGGCATAAAGCAGCGGCATGTCTTGCGCAATGTCCAGTACATGAGTCTTGCCGTTGATGTCGAGTGTGATCACGGTTGCTGCTCCTGAGCCCGAATGCTCTTGATAGTTTTTTCCAGGTCCGTCCAGGGTCTGGTCGCGCAGCTTTCGGTGCGCAAATACTCGGCAATGGCGGCCAGATGGCTATCGTCGAGGTTGTGTGCAAAGGCCGGCATGTAGTGGCTGGGGGCGGCACTGGACATCGGGATGCCTTGCAGGATGGTTTGGATTAAATTGCGTGGTGAGTCCGCCGTTACTGCCGAAGTGCTTGCCAGAGCGGGCCTCGACTCAATGGCGCGCATCGGGGCGGCGGTGCCGTGGCAGCTCGCGCAGGCACCTTCGAATAACGAGGCGCCCAGAAGCGCCTTGGCACTGGGCTTGGCCTCAGTGGTACAGGGCGGCAACGTCGCATCCGTTGAGGTTTTTTTGAGGTCAAGAATGTACTGCGCGATGGCATGGGCATCTTCCTCCGGCATCTGCGCGATGCTCAGGCTGACCGGCAACATCGGGCCCGCTGCTGCGCCGTGTCCTTCGGCGACCTCGCCGGTCAGGTAGGCGACCAGTTGGGCTTCATTCCAGGGATGTTGCGCAGAGGCCATTGCGCGCAGGGCAGGGGCCGTCCAGCCGTCGACGATACCGCCGTTGAACAGCTCGCTGCTTTTCTCCCCGCCAATCAAATTCAGGGGCGAGTGGCAGGATGAACAGTGTCCCGCGCCCTCGACCAGATAGCGTCCACGGTTCCATTGCGCTGTTTGCCCGGGAAGTGGTTCCAGTGGATCCCCATGCAGGAACAGCAGGTTCCAGAAAGACACCAGCGGACGGAAATTCATGGGAAAGACCATATGGTTTTCCGGTGCGGTGTAGTTGACCGGGTCCACGCTCATCAGGAAGGCATAGGCATCCGCAATATCTGCATCGCTCATCTTTCGGTAATGCACGTAGGGGAATGCCGGATAGAGAAAATGGCCGTCGCGCGCGATGCCTTCACGCATGGCCCGTTCAAAGGCGTCCAGCGACCACTGGCCGATACCGGTTTCCCGGTCTGGGGTTATGTTGGTGGTGAAGAGTGTTCCGAAGGGCGTTACCAGCGGCAATCCTCCCGCCATGTAAGCGCCGCCAGGTCGTGTGTGGCAGACCGCACAATCGCCCGCTTCGACGACGCGTCGGCCTCTGTCCAGGGTCTCGTGATCTGCATTTTTGGGCGGGCTGACAGTGGCGATTTCCGGCCTCCACATCATCCAGAATGCAAACCCTATCCCCACGATGCCGATTGCCAGAACGGCACCGATGATCGTCTTGCGCTTCATCGCCTTACCTCTCGAGCTCAGTTAACGACAGATTTTTCAATCCGCCGCGTGCGATTGGCGTACGGCGACTTTCTGTGGCGTGAGCTTAGAGAGGGCGGTTGTGATGGAGTACCCCATCAAGGCGCAACGCTACATTGCGCCCAGCGCAACGACGTCAGAATTAACAACCGTTAACTCGCGCCACTTGCGCGCTTGTCCAAAGATGGATCCTCAAGGAATGTACCGATGGCATTGAAGGAGTTTCATGGACAAGCTGCTCGCACTGAAAATGTTCATCCAGTCGGTAGATTCCAAGGGCTTTTCGGCGGCCGCCAGACAACTCAATCTGGCGACTTCTTCAGTGACCAGAATGATCGACAGGCTTGAGGGTGACCTCGGTACCGTGCTGCTTAATCGCTCTACCCGGCAAGTCACGTTGACGGATGCCGGGAGTGCTTATTACTTGAAAGGCCGGGATATTCTGAATGCCATGGCGGAGGCTGACGAGTCGGTCTCGGATCGTGGTGAAGTGCCCGCAGGGCAGCTGCGTATTTCGGTTCCCGTGGCGTTTGGACACCGCCTCATCGCCCCTCATATCTCCACGCTTTTAGAGCGTTACCCAATGCTCATGCTGGATATGACGTTATCTGACGACATCGTCGATCTGCTCGGCGAAAGCATCGATCTATCGATCCGGATGGGGTCGCCGGCGGCGATGGAAGCTGTGGTCAGTCGCCGCATCGGCAGCTTTCGACGCCGGGTGGTCGCCAGTGCCGAGTACCTGAATGCTCGCGGACTTCCTGACCAACCCATGGACCTCATGCGATACGAGTGCATGTGCTTCAACTACGGTGCACCGCAGCAGGTCTGGACATTTACAGGCAAGGGACAAGCGATTCGCGTGCCCGTCGACGGGCAGTTCAAGAGCAACAATGCCGAGGTTTTGCGTGACGTGGTACTGGCCGGTAGCGGGGTGGCGCTTTTGCCCGATTGGCTGGTCAATGATGATATCGACAGTGGTCGATTGACGTCCTTGTTCGACGCTTTTGTCGTCAATCCGGACAGCGCAAGTTCGGCGATCTCGGCCCTGTACCTGCCCAACCACCGCGGCTCGAAACGTATCAATACGTTCATTGATTTCCTCACCGAGTTACTCGAACCGGAATGTCAGCTCGTGGGCTGATCGCCCCACCTTTGCGTTTTGCGAAACGCAACGTTGTGCAGAAGGTGGATTCTCTGGCGGGGACCGGGCGCCTACCGTGGGGGTGTGAAAACACTCAACCACGGAGACTGCCATGAGTTTGCACTCATCCAAGATTCAGGTGACTTACGACTTCATCTGCCCATGGTGCTGGATCGGTGAAGAAAATCTCGAACGCGCGCTTGCCGCTTCGGATTATTCAGCTGACGGCCACATTACGTTCCTGCCTTATCAGTTGAACCCGGACATGCCTGTTCAGGGCATGGATCGTAAAGCCTACCGCTCTGGCAAGTTCGGCAGCTGGGCGCGTAGCCAGGCCATGGACGCACAGGTGACCCACGCCGGCAAGGCTGTCGGTCTGGAGTTCGATTACCAACGAGTCGAAAAAACCCCCAACACCTTGGCAGGGCATCGGCTGGTATGGCGAGAGCAACTGGCGGGTAGAGACGCTTCCCTCCTGATCAAGGCCATTTTCAAGGCGTACTTCAGCGAGGGGCGGGATATCGGCGACCTCAATGTGCTGGCCGACATCGCTGCCGAAACGGGGCTGGACCGGGGGGCAGTTGTCGACTTCCTCAACACCGAGGAAGGCACCGCTGAAGTCCTGAAGCTGGAGGCCATAACCAAGGCCTCCGGTGTGCGCTCGGTACCGAGTATTCAGATCGCAGACGACGTGATCAGTGGTGCTCAGCCCATCGAAGTAATGATCCAGATACTAAGACGAAGCCAGGCGGCTTAAGCCGTTTTTTCAATCCCTATTCATTCAGGAAATCATCATGACTCATCACTTGTTCAGCCCGATCAAACTCGGCCTGCTCACCCTTGATCACCGCGTCGCCATGGCCCCTTTGACTCGCTCCCGTGCGGGCCAGCCTGGCAACGTACCGACCTCGATGAACGTCGAGTACTACCGTCAGCGTGCCAGTGCCGCGTTGATCATCACCGAGGCTACGCAGATTTCGCAGCAGGGGCAGGGTTACGCCTGGACGCCCGGCATCCATAGCGACGAGCAGATTCAGGGCTGGAAAGCTGTCAGCGAAGCCGTGCACGCAGAAGGCGGGCGCATCTTCCTGCAGCTCTGGCATGTGGGGCGGGTGTCGCACCCGGTATTTCAACCTGACGGCGGCCTGCCGGTGGCACCGACCGCGCAGCCGGTCCCCGGCAAGACGTTCATCCTGAATGAAAAGGGCGAGGGGGTCTGGGGTGATGTGCCGGTTCCTCAGGAACTGGACATTCCAGGCATTGAAGCGATCGTTGTCGACTTCCGCAAGGCCGCTCGCAATGCACTTCTTGCCGGTATGGACGGTGTGGAGATTCACGCAGGCAATGGTTATCTGCTTGACCAATTTATCAACAGCGCCAGCAATCAGCGTAGCGATCGCTACGGTGGAAGTATCGAAAACCGCGCGCGGCTATTGCTCGAAGTCGTGCAAGCCGTGACCGAAGAAATAGGCGCCGAACGCGTTGCTGTGCGCCTGACACCGATGGGGCGTTTCATGGGCATGGGCGATGACACTCCGGAACAGACCTTTGGCTACATCGCATCCCGGCTCAATCACTGGAAACTCGCTTACCTGCACCTGGTAGAACCGATGATGGTCGGCACGGTGCTCGACGAAAGTAACGATCCCCGCTGGGACGCCATCATCAAGCAGCTGCGTACTGACTTCCATGGCGTTCTGATGCTGGCGGGTGGTTACACCGGCGAAACGGCCGAGCAGGCCATCGCGCAGGGGCGTGCCGACCTCATCGCTTTTGGTCGCCCGTTCATTGCCAACCCCGACTTGCCAGCGCGTTTGCGTGGCCGTACCGAACTCAACCCGGCGGACGGCAACAGTTTTTTTGGCGGCGACGCCAAGGGGTACATCGACTATCCGGTGTTGGCATAACGCAACGTCGAATCCAGAGGCTGTGGGAATCACCCTGCTACGAGGAGAGAGGTAATGAAGAGTTCAGACGTTCCGAAGGCCTTGGTCATTGGTGGTTCCCTGGGAGGACTGTTCGCCGCCACGGCGTTGCGTGCGATTGGCTGGCACGTCGATATTTTCGAGCGATCCCCCGCGGCGATGGATAGCCGTGGTGGAGGCATTGTTCTGCAAGCAGATGTTCTTCAGCATTTTCGCTATGCCGGAATCAAACCTGCCAATGCACTTGGGGTCCGCTCCCATGATCGTCTGTATTTGAATCGAGCTGGCACCGTCGTGCATAAAGAGCCGATGCCGCAAACTCAGACGTCCTGGAACACGCTCTACAACTCTTTGTTCTCTGCCTTTCCTGCCGAGCACTATCACCGTGGAAAGACGCTGGTTGATCTGACTCAAAATGAGCAACGAGTGACTGCGAATTTTGCAGATGGCAGCAGTGCTGAGGGAGACCTGCTGATTGGTGCCGATGGTGCGGGTTCAACCGTGCGAAGTCTGGTGTTGCCTGGGGCGCAATATACCTATTCGGGGTATGTAGTCTGGCGTGGTCTGGTTGATGAAGACGGACTTCCAGACTTCGCCAAAGCGCAGCTTTACGAAGACTTTGTCTTTCAACAAGACCCTGAATCGTTGATGTTGGAATACATGGTGCCGGGCTTGAATGGCTCGGTTAATCCTGGCGAGCGACGGTTCAACTGGCTCTGGTATTTGAAAGCTGCCCAAGGCGCAGCATTAGATGCTGTGCTTACTGATAACAATGGTCATCGGCGTAGCCACTCGATTCCACCGGGAGCCTTGGCCGCTCAGCAGGATGCTTACCTGCGGGACATGGGTGAGCAGCATGCCAACCCGGCTTTTCGTGAACTGATTCGCCAGACCAAGGATATTTTCGTTCAAGCGATCCTTGATCTGAAAGTCCCCCAAATGGTGTTTGGTCGCGTGTTGCTGACTGGCGATGCCGCTTTTGTGCCGCGTCCTCATACGGCCGGCAGCACGGCCAAGGCAGCCCGCAATGCACTGTCCCTGGCTCAAGCGATCGACGACATTGGCGACATCGATAAAGGCTTGCTGGTCTGGCAGCAACTGCAACTTGCAGAAGGCAAGCGTATGGCGGATTGGGGGGTGAGCATGGGTGACCGGATCATGGGCATCAACTGATCCTGATTCAGCAGCTTTAACTGGATAAAGTTCGTTTACAGGCGGGGTGTTGTTGCCGTATTTCCAGTCTGGAATATAAAAAGAGGAGAAAGCTTCAGCTCGAAGCTTTCTCCTCTTTTTGGCATCTGCATGTTTTAAGGCATTAACCATTCAGGCAAGCGCTACCGAATATCTTGTATTGCAGGTCGTGCGTTGCGCCCTTGTGATCCACATACACCATGTGCGCATCCACCGGGCCGCAAGCGTTATTTGTGTCCTCGGCGGTAGTGATGTTGATGACTTTGGCGATATCCATGTGTTCGGAGTAGTTGTAGTGCTCAGGTTCAGGAGTGGCGACCTTGACGTTGGAAGCGCTTTGGGCGGAAGCGTAAACGCTGAACATCATGAGTGAGGCGAGCATTGCGTATTTCATGAGGGTGATTTCCAGAGGTTGTTTAAGAAGGAACTCTTTGTGTGCTTCTGGAGTTGATTGTGATGTCGAGCGTTAGTTTATAAAAATACCCAATTCAAATACCGGTAATTACCACAATTGATGTGTCACCAACGTGCCTGACAACAAGTGACTGATAAGTTGCATGATCGACAAAGCGCCAGGTATTGCTCACTTGTCCACTTCGTCATGAAGGCTTGAATCGGAGCAAAAAAAAAGGCCGGTCAGACCGGCCAAAGGGAAATTGAGTGTTTCGCTAAAGTTATCCGCGGAGTCCGAGGATTCTGGCCGCGTTTCCACCGAGCACTGCAGCCTTTTCGCGGGGGCCCAGACCTACGCTTTCTACAAAACGCACCGGTTGTTCGTATCCCATGTCGAAGCAGTAGTCGCTGCCCAGTACCAGATGGTCGATACCGACATTGGCGATCAAATAGTCCAGAACCGGCCCGGAGTGTGAAACGGTGTCGTAGCTGAATCGCGTCAAATAGCTGCTCGGCTTTTGAGCCAGACGCCGGGTCTCGGGACGTGAATTCCAGCCTGCGTCGAGACGCCCGACGAGTATTGGCAATGCTCCACCGGCGTGGGGCAATGACACATGCAGCTGTGGGTAGCGATCCAGTACTCCACCGAGAATCAGGTGTGAAGCCGCGATAGCGGTATCGAACGGGTTGCCTAGCAGGTTGCTCAGGTAATAGTTACTCAAGCGGCTGCCGCCAACCGTTTGTTGCGGGTGCAGGAACACTGGCAGTCCCAGCTGTTCAATGCGGGCAAAGACTGGTGCAAAGCGTGGATCGTCCAAGTCCAGACCGTTGATATTGGTGCCCATATAAACGCCCCGCACCCCGGGCAGTTCGGCTGTGCGCTCCAGCTCGATAATGGCGTCGTGCACATCCAGCATCGGCAACGTCGCCAGCACCACAAAACGCAGCGGGTGTTGGCGATGAACAGTTGACGCGGCATCGTTCCAGGCACGTGCCAGGCGAGCATTGAGTTGACGATCTGCCCAGTACACCATCGGCACGCTCAAGGACAGCGCCTGAACATCGACGCCTGCGCGATCCATGTCGAGCAAGCGCGCTTGCACATCGATAAATTTCAGGGGCAAAGGCCCTAATCCGCCGGCCGGGGTAGCGAAGCTGAATGAATTTTCCTGGCGGGTATAGCTTCCACCGAAAGCTTTGCCATCACCGCCCAAGAGGTGCAAGAACTCTTCAGGATAGTAATGCGCATGGATGTCCACCGATCTCACCGGGATGTCGGCACCCCTCTTGATCGACCCCGCCGAGGCGGGTACCAAACGGGTGACCAGCAGGCCGCCCGCAGTAGCTGCCATGATGCCTAGCAGTTGGCGACGGGTCTTCGAGAGACAGCAGGGACATTGCATGGTCAATCTCCTTTTTATTGTTTTTGTTGGGCGATGAGCGCCGAGATGCCTTTATTGATCAGTCGATTACTTTTGGGTTTTGATTATCAATCGATAAATTGAAATAATGCAAGGGGCTTCAATTGACCTTCGTTCTCAATCGGAATCATGGGGGGAGCGTTGGTGGTGATGAACGTTCTGCTATAGTCGCGAGCTTACTGATCGCTCGATAAAAAGGAGTGGCAATGACTGACTCCACGTCTGATCCGATAGACGCGGTTGATTGGCGGAATCGCCGCAAGAGCGCCCGCGCAGGTAGTCAGAAGCCACGCAACCCCAAACCCGCTACCGATTGAGCACAGCCATGCAAGACGCCCACCGCCTGGTCATGCACAGTCGTTACCTTTACTTTTCGATCTCGGAATCCGTTCATGGATAAGTTGCTGGCGCTCAAAATGTTTGTCGAAACGGTTCGCTGTGGTGGTTATTCGGCAGCGGCGCGCAAGCTCGGCATCTCCACTTCGTCAGTGACGCGACAGGTAGCCGGACTGGAAAGCGAGTTAGGCGCCAGCCTGCTTAACCGCACCACGCGCAACACCAGCGTCACGGTGGCGGGCCAGAACTATTTCGATAAAGCCGTGGCGATCCTCGAGGCCATCGACGAGGCCGATGCCGTCGTTACCGACCGCGGCAGTGAAGCCCAGGGGCGATTACGGGCCAGCGTCCCGGTGGAATTCGGCCGACGTATCATCGCTCCCCATCTGGGGCGGTTGCTTGAGCGCCATCCTGGCCTGGAGATCAGCCTTTCGCTGAGCGACGAGGTCAGTGACCTGCTCAGCGAGCAAATCGATGTGTCCGTGCGTCTTGGTTCATCGGTTGTCAGTGATGACATCGTCAGCAAGCGAATCGGTGATTTCCAGCGTTGGGTGGTGGCAAGTCCCGAATACCTGACGCGTACCGGGCTGCCCCGGCACCCGCGTGACCTGTTGGAGCATCAGTGTCTGCGTTTTGATTACCGCACGGGTCACCACAATTGGACCTTTCAGGGCGACGAAGAAGTTATCCGCTTGAATGTGCAGGGACGGTTGCAAAGCAACAACGCCGACATTCTGCGCGAGGCGGCGTTGGCCGGTGGCGGGGTGACGCTGTTGGCCGATTGGCTGGTGCGTGACGATGTCAGCGCAGGTCGGCTAACGCGCGTGCTGGAGCAGTATGAGGTCAACCCTGGCAGTGCAAGCACCTGCATAAATGCGTTGTATCTGCCCAATCATCGTGGTTCCAGCCGCATCAATGTGTTCATAGAGTTTCTCAAGGAAATACTCGCCCCCTAAGCACGTCCTGTGCATTTGACCAGACGGCGTTGCGCGTCGCTTTTGGTCGAATCGAAATACCGGCCGATGCCATCGCGGCACACAGCGTGCTGCCTTGATTGCGCGCTTGCGCAACAGCAGCGTTGCCGAATGCGCAACGAAGCCTTGCAGTGGGCAGCGATTCTCCCGGCGTGCCCGGGTTCGTAAAGTGATGCCCATCAACTGACCCCGGTCGTCAACGCGCCACTCCGCGCCACTGACAAATTTTTTCAATTGGAACTCGCCCCGATTCGGCCGGCTACGGCCCGCTATCGCCTGGCGAAAGTATGAGGAATGTCCCATGAAACCCCTGCAGACGGTTCCCTTGATCCTCTCGGCTCTGGCGCTGGCGGTCGTGCTCGCTGGCTGCAAGCAAGAGGCCCCCGCACAAGCTGTCACACCGCCACAGGTTGGTGTCGTGACGCTTCAATCACAAACGTACACAGTGCAAAGCGAGCTACCGGGGCGTACCGCACCGTTCCGCGTTGCAGAAGTGCGGCCGCAAGTGGACGGTATCATCGAGCAGCGTCTGTTTGACGAGGGCAGTGAGGTGAAACCCGGACAGCCGCTGTACCGCATTGATCCATCACCGTACGAAGCAGACGTCGCCCGCGCCCGCGCATCGTTTCAACAGGCCCGTTCCCTCGCAGACCGTTATCGACAGCTGATCGGAGAAAAGGCGGTGAGCCGTCAAGAGTTCGAGGATGCACAGGCGCGACAACTGACGGCGGAGGCTGACCTCAAACGTGCCGAGATCAACCTGCGTTACACCCGTGTGCTCGCACCGATTGCTGGCCGCATCGGCCGCTCCAGCGTGACCGAAGGTGCGCTGGTGAACAACGGCCAGGCAGCGGCCATGGCATCGATTCAGCAACTCGACCCCATCTATGTCGATATCACGGAGTCATCTGCAAACCTGCTCAAACTGCGTGATGATCTCAAGCAAGGGCGTCTGGAGACGGCGGGGGCGGACGCCGCCGTGGTGAGCCTCGCGCTGGAAAATGGCAGTGCCTATGGACTGCCAGGGCGCTTGAAGTTTTCTGAGGTGTCAGTCGACCCCTCCACCGGTTCGGTGACCCTGCGCGCCGTGTTTCCCAACCCGGAGCACCTGCTACTCCCTGGCATGTTTGTGCGGGCAAAACTTCAGAGCGGCGTCCGACAAGCCGCCATCCTTGCTCCGCAGCAAGGGGTGACCCGCGACCTGAAGGGTAATCCCAGCGCACTGGTGGTCAGCGCTGATGGAACCGTTGAACAGCGTCCCCTGACGGCCAATCGCACAGTGGGCAACCAATGGCTGGTGGAGCGTGGCCTCGAAGCGGGCGATCGCTTGATCACTGAAGGGCTGCAGTTCGTCAAGCCAGGCATGAAGGTCTCCGTGACTGCCGCGCAAAACGTGGCACCGGTGTTGGCCGGTGCCGTGGCTGGGGGGAACTGAACATGTCCAGGTTCTTTATCGATCGGCCCATTTTTGCCTGGGTACTCGCATTGATCGTCATGCTGGCGGGCGGGCTGGCGATCCTCAAGCTGCCCGTCAACCAATACCCTGACATCGCTCCGCCAGCGATTTCGATTCAGGTGACCTACCCAGGAGCATCGGCCCAGACCGTGCAGGACACCGTGGTCCAGGTCATCGAGCAACAGCTCAACGGCATCGACAACCTTCGCTACGTCAGTTCGGAAAGCAACTCCGATGGCACCATGGCGATCACGGTTACGTTCAACCAAGGGACGAACCCCGACATCGCTCAGGTTCAGGTGCAAAACAAACTCAACCTGGCCACGCCCTTGCTTCCGCAGGAAGTGCAGCAGCAGGGGATCCGGGTGACAAAAGCGGTCAAGAACTTCCTGATTGTGATTGGCGTCGTTTCCGAAGACGGCAGCATGTCCCGCGAGGACCTGGCCAACTACGTGGTATCCAACATGCAGGATCCGCTGTCGCGCACTTCCGGCGTCGGTGACTTCCAGGTGTTCGGCGCGCAGTACTCCATGCGGATCTGGCTTGATCCTTCGAAGCTGGTCAGTTTCGGCCTGACGCCCGTCGATGTGAAAAGTGCGATTCAAGCCCAAAACGTGCAAGTGTCTTCCGGTCAGATTGGCGGCCTGCCTGCACTGCCGGGCCAACAGCTCAACGCCACCATCATTGGCAAAACCCGCTTGCAGTCAGCAGAAGAGTTCAAGGACATCCAGCTCAAGGTCAATCCTGACGGCTCCGAAGTGCGTCTGGCCGATGTGGCCTATGTCGCATTGGGCGGTGAAACCTACAGCGTCAACGCCCAGTTCAACGGTATGCCGGCGTCCGGCATCGCCATCAAGCTTGCTCCCGGGGCTAACGCGCTGGACACCACCAAGGCGATCCACGACACCCTCAACCAACTGCAACCGTTTTTCCCTCGCGGTATGAAAGTGGTCTACCCCTACGACACCACGCCAGTGGTGCGCGACTCGATCCATGGTGTGTTCCATACCCTGGGTGAGGCGATCGTGTTGGTGTTCCTCGTGATGCTGCTGTTTCTGCAGAACCTGCGCGCGACCATCATCACCACGCTGACCGTTCCTGTCGTCCTGCTGGGTACGTTCGGTGTCCTCGCGGTCGCCGGTTTCACCATCAACACCTTGTCGATGTTCGGCATGGTGTTGGCCATCGGCCTGCTGGTGGATGACGCCATCGTCGTGGTCGAGAACGTCGAGCGTGTCATGCGTGAGGAGCGGTTGTCGGCGAAAGAAGCCACGATTCGCTCGATGAAACAAATCCAGGGCGCGCTCGTGGGCATTGCCATGGTGTTGTCGGCGGTGCTGTTGCCGATGGCATTTTTCGACGGGTCAACCGGCGTCATCTACCGTCAGTTTTCCCTCACCATCGTGTCGGCGATGGCCCTGTCGGTGCTCACCGCGCTGGTGTTCACGCCTGCCTTGTGCGCCACGATGCTCAAGCCCCATGACCCGACGCATGGGCTCGCACGTCTCGGCTTCTTCCGTGCTTTCAATCGCGGGTTTGATCGCGGCGTGCAACGCTACGAGCGTGGTGTCGCCGGGATGTTGCGGCACAAGGCGCCGGCATTCCTGGCCTACCTGTTGATCGTCGTTGGCATGGTCTTGCTGTTCAGCCGCATCCCCACTGCGTTTCTGCCCGATGAAGATCAAGGCGTGATCTTTACCCAAGTGCAGACCCCCGCCGGGTCCAGTGCTGAGCGCACGCAAAAGGTGCTCGACAGTGTGCGTCAGTATTTGCTCGCCACTCCTGAGCAGGGGGGAGAGGCTAACGCTGTAGACGCCGTGTTTACCGTGAATGGATTCAACTTCGCGGGGCGTGGGCAAAGCTCGGGCATGGCTTTTGTTCTGCTCAAGCCGTGGGAAAAGCGCGGTCCTGAAGATGCGGCGCTCGCGTTGGCCAAGCGCGCTCAAGCGAAATACAGAGGCATGCGCGATGCAATGGTATTCGCCGTGGTGCCTCCAGCAGTGCGTGAGTTGGGCAACGCTTCGGGCTTTGATTTATTCCTGCAGGATCAGGCCGGCGTCGGTCACGAAGTCCTGGGGCAGGCGCGCAATCAGTTCCTGCGTCTGGCCTCCGAAAGCAAAGTGCTGACAGCGGTTCGACTCAACGGCCTGAGCGATGAGCCCCAGTATCGGTTGAAGATCGATGACCGGCGGGCGAGGGCGCAGGGCGTTTCACAAACAGACATCAACACCACGCTCTCTGTGGCCTTCGGCGGCAACTACGTCAATGATTTCATTGACCGTGGCCGAGTCAAAAAAGTGTTTGTACAGGGCCAGGCCAGCGCGCGCATGTCCCCTGAAGATCTGGACAAATGGTACGTACGTAACGCCGCCGGGAAGATGGTGCCGTTCTCCGCTTTTGCCTCCGGCGAGTGGGTCTTCGGTTCTCCCAAACTGGCGCGCTACAACGGTGTGCCGGCAGAGGAAATACTGGGTGGCCCGGCACCGGGTTACAGCACGGGTGATGCCATGGCTGAAGCACAGGCCATCGCTGCTCAGTTGCCGCCTGGTGTCGCGCTGGCGTGGACGGGCTTGTCGTATGAAGAAAAGCTTTCCGGGTCTCAAGCACCTGTCATGTATGCGCTTTCGCTGCTTGTGGTGTTCCTCTGTCTCGCGGCCCTTTACGAAAGCTGGTCCATACCCTTGGCCGTGATGCTGGTGGTACCGCTGGGTGTTGTGGGGGCATTGCTTGCCACCACCTTGCGCGGCCTGTCCAACGACGTGTTCTTTCAGGTAGGCCTGCTGACGACAGTCGGGCTGGCGGCGAAGAACGCCATCCTGATCGTGGAGTTCGCCAAGGAACTGCATGAGCAGGGCATGGGCTATGCCGAAGCGGCGATTGAGGCGGCGCGGCTTCGTTTGCGTCCCATTGTCATGACCTCGCTTGCGTTCATCCTCGGGGTTGTGCCGTTGGCTATCTCCACCGGTGCAGGTTCTGGCAGTCAGCATGCCATTGGCACCGGTGTGATCGGCGGCATGCTGACCGCCACCGTCCTGGCCATCTTCTGGGTTCCACTCTTTTATGTGTCGGTGTCGTCACTGTTCGCACGTCGATCGTCCGTCGCTCTGGCCGCAGTCGCTCACGAAGAGGTCATGTCATGATCAAACCATTCAGTTTTCTGGTCCTGAGTTCGTTGTTGTTCAGTGGTTGCTCTCTGATCCCGGAATACCAGCAACCTCAGGCACCGGTGGCGGCGACTTACCCCTTGGCGCCAGTGTCACGTGATGAGAGTGCCGCAGCGCTCGATTGGCGCGAGTTCTTTTCCGATCCGGCCTTGCATCGATTGATCGAGACCGCACTGGCCAACAACCGGGATATCAGGATTGCCACGTTGAACGTCGAGGCCTATCAGGCGCGCTATCGCATTCGTCGCGCGGATCTGTTGCCGGACGTCTCGACGACGGGCAGTGGTAGTCGTCAGCGAGTTCCGGCAGATCTGGCATCCGGTGATAAAGCCACGATCGAGAGTCAGTACTCTGTCGGGCTGAACGTGAGTTATGAGGTGGATTTGTTCGGCCGTGTGCGCAGCCTCGATCAAGCAGCATTGCAGCGTTACCTGGCCAGTGAACAAGCACAGCGTTCAGCCCGTATCGGGCTGGTGGCAAGCGTTGCAAATGCCTGGCTCATTCTGCAGGCCGATCAAGCGCTGGAGCGACTGACCAGCGATACCCTCGACACCTATGAAAACAGCTACCAGCTGACACGTCGCAGCGTTGAAGTAGGTACCGTTTCAGATTTGGCGTTGAGCCAGGCACAAACCCTGGTGCAAGGCGCTCGCGGCTCGATGGCCCGGTATCGTCGGCAGGTTGCCGAAGACCGAAACCAGTTGGTGTTGTTGATTGGAGGTGAACTCCCCACCGATCTGTCGAGCGGTGATTGGGAGCGACAATCCTTACCTGAGGTGCCAGTGGGATTGCCGTCGGATCTGCTCAACCGTCGGCCCGACATAGTGGAAGCAGAGTTATTGCTCAAGGCTGCCAATGCGGATATCGGCGCAGCCCGGGCTGCGTTCTTTCCCCGAATCAGCCTGACGGCGGATGCTGGCACCTCGAGCGAAGAACTGTCAGGGCTCTTCAATGGAGGTTCGGGTGTCTGGAGCTTTTTCCCCGCGATCAGTCTGCCAATCTTCAATGCGGGCCGCTTGCAAGCCAGCCTGGACGTCACTCAAGTCGAGAAAGACATACAAGTGGCGCGTTACGAAAAGGCGATCCAGTCAGCCTTCAGGGAAGTCAGTGATGGACTGGCTGCAACGCAGACCTTTGGACAGCAGATTGAGGCGCAACAAGGGCTGGTCAGCGCGAGTGCCAAATACTATCGGCTGGCGGAAAGTCGCTACCTGACAGGTATCGACAGCTCTTTGACTCTTTTGGACGCGCAACGGACGCTGTTCGCTGCACAACAAGCGTTGATCAGTGATCAGTTGGCCGAACGAGCGGCAACTATCGATTTGTACAAAGCGCTGGGAGGAGGGTGGCAGGGCTGACATGACGACCACGGATCCTCCTTTTGGCCATGAAATGGATTCTCCCTACTTTTACGCCCCACAACACAGTAGCGCCTAAGTATTCGTCTGCGCAGCGCCAAAGCAGAGGGGGCGGGAATTGGACGGAGTGATGGCCATTGGCTAACGTCATATAGCCTCCCTCCGAATCACAAAACGGCGGATTACCAAGGCATGCAAATCGATCTACCGCCCGAGCCGGGAAGCGAATCAAGGGAGATAGAGGCATGGAGAGTGCTGGGGCGGACTTTGATTTGATCGAGGTTTCTGGAGGTCCTCGGTTCCGACCTGGAGAATCCCTTGCTCGCAAGTGAAGCTTTTTCCAGCTCCCGAAAGCAACTCACGACACGATCAAAATCACGTTTTAGAGTTGGTTGATATTGGTAGGTTGTTGTTAGTCCCGTCGTTAGTGCCAGATAATTTGATGTTGATGGAAAAGCTGGAGAAAAGTCGGGGGCAGCAGGTGGCCCAGAAGAATACTGAAGAGGCGAGGTAACGTGGAAGTGCGATGTTTGCCATCTTTAATGGCAAATTTTTCGTCTTTCAAGGAAGGCTTAATATGCGCTTTCTAATTCTTGTGTTTCTTGTTCTCACGCTGCAAGCCTGCGCTCCGATATCGTATCGCGAAACCGATGAGGGAAGGTTTGAAGGCGCCTTGGATGTGCGCTGGATCAAGAATGACTATTTTCTGTTTGTTCCAAGCAAGGATGATCCGTTTCGATTTACACGTTCTAATGGTGAAGTAATTCGCCCTGGCCCCATGTATACCGATGGGGGGTCAATTCCTCGATTTTTATGGGGCGTCAATGGTTATTCCCCTTGGGGGTACGCCCCCGCTTATATCATTCACGATTGGCTTTTCGTGGCTCATGAGTGTGGTTACCCCGGGTACAAGGATTACTCGTTCAAAAATACGCACATCGTCCTGGCAGAGGGTTTGAAGGCGGTGATGGAGGTAAGTCCTGAGATTCGAAATTACTTTGTTTTTGAATCGGTGGTTGCAGCCGTCAGTTCGCCCATAGCGAAACGGCTCTGGGAGAAGGGTATATGCAACGAACCCGTAGCTTTCAACCTGCTGGGCATTCCTGAACAAACGCCTCCTGGGGAGTTGCTGATGACAATAAAATTCAAATAGTGGCTGACGCGCAGTTCCACTCAGCTGCCCGAGGTCAACGCCGGAGTCGTGACGGGTGATGCTGTCGTTTTTGCGGCTCAGAAGCGCCTTTCGGCTTGTTACAGGCAGGTGATATCAACCCTGACCAAGAAGCCCACGGATGCCGGTCAAACATTTGCCCGCTACAATGCGTGCCTCGACCGTGACAAACCAGATAAAAAATATGTCCTTGCCCAAACATCACCTGGAACTGCTCAGCCCTGCCCGTGACGTGAGCATCGCTCGCGAGGCGATCCTGCATGGTGCCGACGCCATTTATATCGGTGGACCGAGCTTCGGCGCCCGCCACAATGCCTGTAACGAAGTGAGTGAGATCGCCGGACTGGTGGAGTTCGCCCGGCGCTACCACGCCCGGGTGTTCACGACGATCAACACGATCCTGCATGACAATGAGCTGGAGCCAGCCCGCAAGCTGATCCATCAGCTCTACGATGCCGGCGTCGATGCGTTGATCGTCCAGGACCTTGGCGTGATGGAGCTGGATATTCCGCCGATCGAGTTGCACGCCAGCACCCAGACCGACATCCGCACCCTGGCACGGGCGAAGTTTCTTGACCAGGCGGGCTTCTCCCAACTGGTACTGGCCCGCGAGCTGAATCTGCAAGAGATTCGCGCCATCGCCGACGAGACCGATGCGGCCATCGAATTCTTCATCCATGGCGCGTTGTGTGTGGCGTTCTCCGGCCAGTGCAACATCTCCCACGCACAGAACGGTCGCAGCGCTAACCGTGGCGATTGTTCACAGGCCTGTCGTTTGCCGTACACCCTCAAGGACGACCAGGGCCGCGTCGTCGCCTACGAAAAACACCTGCTGTCGATGAAGGACAACAACCAGAGCGCCAACATCCGTGCGTTGGTGGAAGCCGGTGTTCGTTCATTCAAAATCGAAGGGCGCTACAAGGACATGGGCTACGTGAAGAACATCACGGCCTACTACCGCCAGCGCCTGGACGACGTTCTTGAAGATCGTCCGGACCTGGCCCGCGCATCCAGTGGCCGCACCGCGCATTTCTTTGTGCCTGACCCGGACAAGACTTTCCACCGTGGCAGCACCGACTACTTTGTCACCGACCGCAAGGTCGACATCGGAGCCTTCGATTCACCGACTTTCACCGGCCTGCCAGTGGGCGTGGTGGAGAAGGTGGGCAAGCGTGACTTGCAGGTGGTGACCTCTGAGCCGCTGTCCAACGGCGACGGTCTCAACGTGCAGATCAAGCGCGAAGTAGTGGGCTTTCGCGCCAACATCGCCGAGCCAAAGGGGGAGTTCCTCGAAGAGGGCGAGAAGCGCTATCGCTACCGTGTCGAGCCCAACGAGATGCCGGACGGGATGTACAAGCTGCGGCCCAATCATCCACTGAGCCGCAACCTGGACCATAACTGGCAGCAAGCCTTGCAGAAGACTTCCGCCGAACGTCGTATCGGTCTGGCCTGGGTCGCACAGCTGGACGAGCAGCGCCTGCAACTCACCGCCACCAGCGAGGAGGGCGTCAGTGCCAGCGTGTCTCTGGACGGCCCGTTCGGTCTGGCCAACAAGCCGGAGCAGGCCCTGGACCAACTGCGTGATCTGCTCGGTCAACTGGGCACCACCGACTACCACGCCACCGGCATCAAGCTGGAAGCAACCCAGGCGTTCTTCATCCCCAACTCGCAGCTCAAGGCCCTGCGTCGGGAAGTGATCGAAGCGCTGACCGCGGCCCGTCTGCTGGCCCACCCACGGGGTGGTCGCAAGGCCGAGACAAACCCGCCGCCGGTGTACCCGGAGTCGCACCTGTCGTTCCTGGCCAACGTCTACAACCAAAAGGCTCGCGACTTCTATCACCGTCACGGCGTCAAGCTGATCGATGCAGCCTTCGAGGCCCACGAGGAAACCGGAGAAGTGCCGGTGATGATCACCAAGCACTGCTTGCGCTTCTCCTTCAACCTTTGCCCCAAACAGGCCAAAGGCGTCACCGGCGTCCGCACCAAGGTTGCGCCGATGCAGCTGGTGCACGGTGACGAGGTGCTGACGTTGAAGTTCGACTGCAAACCTTGCGAAATGCACGTGATCGGCAAGATCAAGGGCCACATCCTTGACCTGCCGCTACCGGGCAGCGTCGCGGAGCCGGTCGTCGGTTACATCAGCCCTGAAGATCTGCTCAAGACGATTCCTCGCGCGCCCCACTGAAAGGTGGGCTAGCCCGCATCAGGGACAGGGACGTTTCTTGATCGGTGTCAAACGGGTGGGGCGGGCAGCTCTGTATTCTGTGAAACAACACTCGCGCGCCCTTGCGGATGAACGCGCGAGTTCCCATTGGGCCGAAGTTCACCGGCACTGGCGACACAATGGGATTGATGTTCCTCTCGCTGAGTCATCAGAGCCATCCCTCTCATGGTCTATCCCGTTTTTTTGACATTGCACCTGTTCGCCGCGCTGATCTTCATCGGCACGGTGTTCTTCGAGGTCCTGTTTCTGGAAAGCATCCGCAAGCAATTGCCCGACAGGGTAATGATGCTGGTCGAGCAGGGGATCGGTCGTCGAGCCCGGACGCTGATGCCGTGGGTGTTGCTGGTGTTGTTCGGCGCGGGGATCGGCATGGTCTGGCAGCGCTACTTGCCCGCTCTTGCCACACCGCTGGCGTCCTCGTTCGGCACGTTGCTGATGGTGAAAATCGTCGTTGCCGTGAGCGTGCTCCTGCATTTTCTGGTGGCCATGATTCTGTTCAAAAGCGGGCGCATGAACGCTCGATACCTGCAATTCATCCACGGCAGTCTGTTCTGCCATATGGTCGCCATCGTCTTGCTGGCCAAGGGCATGTTTTACCTGACGTGGTGACCGATGGTCGGCCTCTGCAAACACTTGGCTGGCGGCTTGATACAAATCAAGGAGCGATGATTGCCGATCCCGGACACTGAAGATCTGCAGCCAGTCTGGGAGACCCGTCATGCTCGATTTCTTTCACAACCCTGGCGAGCTTGTCGCTCGGTGCGATCAGGGTGTGCTCGACCCCAACTGCCATGCCGATACGCAAAAGTTTCACAACGGTATCGGCTCTCTGGATTTGCTTCGTGCCTTGCGCGTCAGCCGCCAGAAACGCCGGCCGCTCTCCCTGAACTTGCGCCTGCCTTCCAGCCTCAAGCCATCCTTTTGCACGCTTGCTGATGCCTGCGGCGAGCAGGGCGCCATCGAGCAGTACCTGCGGCGTCTGGAACACGAGATCGATCTGGTCGGTTGCCACACCCATCCAGAGCAACGGGTCGAGCAATTTCACCTGGGCGGTGGAACGCCCACCATCGCCCATATTCAGCGACTGATGGGGCATTTGCGTCGCCGGTTCAACTTTCTGGCGCATGAGTCTGGTGACTACAGCGTTGAAGTGGATTTGCATCACACCGATTGGTCGACCATGGGCGTGCTGCGTGACCAGGGATTCAATCACGTTAGCATTGGTGTTCCGGACATCGACACCGAGTGCGAGATGTCCGTGGCTTGCTACCAGAATCCGGCGCCGATCCATTCGCTCATCGATGCCGCGCGTACGTTTGGTTATCGCTCCATCAATGTCGATCTGGGTTTTGGCCATGCCTGGCAAACGCCGGACAGTTTTGCGCTGAAGCTGACGACGATTATCGAGCTGGAGCCCGATCGCCTGATGGTGTTCGACTATGCACGGCCGCCACGCCGCTATCGGCCTGTGCTCGGTGACAAGGCCAGGGCGTTGTGCAGCCAGGACGACAAAGGCGCGATGCGTCAGATCTGCTTCGAGCAATTGCTGGCAGCGGGGTATCACTACATCGGCATGGGGCAGTTTGTCCGGCCCGATGATGACCTGGCGATCGCTCAGGAGCGCGGCCGCTTGAGCCGCACCTGCGACGGTTTCACCCGTCACGGCTATTGCGACCACATCGGGTTCGGTGTGGGCGCCATCAGCCGGATCGACGATTTGTACACGCAAAATACCGACGCCATTGAGCGCTATCAGCGTCAGCTGGACAACGACCAGCTGCCGACAGCACGTGGCTGGCGTTTCGAGGCGGGGGAGCAGATCAGGCAAATGGTCATGGAGCGACTGGCGTGTGATCAGGAGCTGGATATCCGTGCCATCGAGCGGCGCTATGGGCTGGTGTTCCCCATGTATTTCTCATCCGTCTGGCCGTTGTTGGAGCAATTGAGTCGTGACGGTTTGATTGAATTGTCAGAGCGTTTCATCAGCATCCTTCCCGCCGGCCGGCAGGAGGTGGATGCTATCTGCAGCCTGTTTGAAAAGGAGGTGGACAGTGCAAAACATTAACCCACCTGCGAGTTGATTGATCATGAAGCCTTCATTCGATTTCAATCGTGCCCTGGTCGAAAAATATGACCGGCCCGGGCCGCGCTACACCTCTTACCCAACGGCGCCGCAGTTTCATCAGGCGTTTGCCGTTGACGACTATCAGCGTGCCGCCCACGACAGCAACCAGGCCGCGGTGCCGAAACCGTTGTCGGTGTACATCCACATTCCGTTCTGCAAAAGCCTTTGTTACTACTGCGCCTGCAACAAAATCATTACCCAAAAAACCCATCGGGCCGTCGAATACCTGACCTACCTCAAGCGTGAAATCGCCATGCAGGCCGCTTTGTTCGACAGCACGCGCAAGCTTACGCAGCTGCATCTGGGCGGGGGCACACCGACGTATTTGACCCAGGAACAACTGGCCGACCTGATGGATTGCCTGCACCAGGCATTCGACATGGACGACAGCGACAACCATGAGTTTTCCATCGAGGTCGACCCGCGCACCATCAGCAGCGAACAGATCCATTCGCTGCGCCAATTGGGCTTCAATCGCCTGAGCTTTGGCGTGCAGGACTTCGATCCCGACGTCCAGGCGGCGGTCAATCGCCAGCAAAGTGAAGCGCAGATTTATGCGCTGGTCGCGGCGGCGCGCGAGGCGCAATTCAAGTCGATCAGCGTCGATCTGATTTACGGCCTGCCCCTGCAAACGGTGCAGAGTTTCGACGTCACCCTTGCCAAGATCATTGCCCTGCGCCCGGACCGGATTGCTGCCTACAGTTATGCGCATCTGCCGGAGATGGTGCGCGCGCAACGGCTGATTCGCCCGGAGGACATGCCACCGCCGGAGCGCAAGCTGGAGTTGCTCGAACTGACCATTCGCCGTTTGACCGAGGCCGGTTATGTCTACATCGGCATGGACCATTTCGCCTTGCCGGATGACGAGCTGGCACTGGCCCGCGCCCATGGCACGCTGCAACGCAATTTCCAGGGGTATTCGACCCATGCCGACTGCGACTTGATCGGCCTCGGGGTGTCTTCGATCGGCAAGGTCGGCGACAGCTACAGCCAGAGCGTCAAGGAGCTTTCGCAGTACTACGCGCGCATCGATCAAGGTCTGCTGCCGGTGCATCGGGGTTATCGCCTGAGCGCTGACGACCTGTTGCGCCGCGAAGTGATCAGCGACCTGATGTGTCATGGCCGGATCGATTTCGCCAAGTTCGAAGCACGTCACGCGATCTGCTTCACCGAGTATTTCGCCGAGTCATTGGCCCAACTCGCCGAGCACGTTCGCGACGGGCTCTTGCAGATTCACCGTGACGAGCTGGTGCTGTTGCCGCAAGGGCATTTGATGATGCGCAGCGCCGCGATGGCGTTTGATGCCTACTTGGGCGATCAGCAAAAAGGCCAGTTTTCGCGCACTGTTTGAGACATTCGGGCGCTCTGGAACGGGGATTGTCGGCAAGTTGATTTCAATCAAGGGACGGGGGCGCAATGCTCCCTAACATGACCGCAGACCCTTTGAAATCAGCCCGCTCATGACAATCTCTTCGCCTTCGATACCTGGCAACCTGCGCATCTGGAGCGTTGGTCTGGTGGTGATGGTCTTGCTGATACTCGCGATGTTCGCGGTGGTTGAGGCCAAGTCATACGGCGACATCGAGCAGCAGCGTATCGAGAAGGTCTTCCCGCAAACCGATTCGGTTTCCGCAGCGGAAGGCCCGTTCAAGGTGCGGACGATATCAGCGGCCGGCAAGGTCATCGGTTATGTCTTCCAGAGCCTGGACGTGGTGGACATTCCGGCCTACTCGGGCAAGCCGATCAATACCCAGGTGATCCTCGACACCGCCGGTGTGATTCAGGATGCCTACGTCCTGGAACACCATGAGCCGATTCTGCTGATCGGCATCCCCGAAGAAAAACTCCACGGTTTCAGTGCCCGCTACACAGGGATCAAGGTCAGCCAGCGAGTGGTTGTCGGCCACTCCAGTGACCCGAGTGCGGTCACCGTGGATGCCATTGCGGGCGCAACCGTCACCGCCATGGTGGTCAATGAAGTCATCATGCGGGCCGCTCATGAAGTGGCCGTATCGCTCAAGCTGATCGAAGACAAGGGTGCAGTGGCGAGCAAGCCCGCCACCGTGCGCCAGGACTTTTTCGAGCCCGCCACCTGGGAGCAACTGAGCGGAAACGGCGCCATCCGCCGCTTGAACCTGACCCGTGGACAGGTCGATGCCGCCTTCAAAGGCACCGAGGCCGAAAGCGTCGACACGGCCGCGCCTGACCAGGTCGATGACACCTTTATCGAGTTGTACACCGCCGACCTGAACCCGCCGACCATCGGCCGCGCGTTGCTGGGTGACATTCAATACCGTGTCCTCATGCAAGACCTCAAGCCCGGCGAGCAAGCCATTGCTGTATTGGGACGCGGCTTGTATTCGTATAAAGGCTCGGGTTACGTGCGCGGCGGGATTTTCGACCGGGTGCAATTGCGCCAGTTCGGCAATGTCATCAGCTTTCGCGACATGGACCATCAGCGCCTCTCCGACGTGTTCGCCAAGGGCATGCCCGAGTTCAATGAGATGTCGGTGTTCATTGTGCGCAAGCAGGCGGGTTTCGATCCGGGATCGCCCTGGTCCCTGGAGTTGTTGGTACGGCGTCAGACCGGTCCGGTCAGCGGCATGTTCAGCAGCTTCGAACTGTCTTATCAATTGCCCGAGCAATACCTTGAGCGCCCCGCACCGAGTGCCGAAGAACTGGCTGCCATCGAGGAAGCCAACCGGCCGATGTGGTTGACGATCTGGTATCAGAAACACTTCCAGGTCGGCGTACTCGCCACCGCATTGTTGCTGCTGACCGCGATCCTGTTCCTGCAGGACAAGTTCACCCGCCGCCCGCATTTCCTGCACTGGCTGCGTCGCGGTTACCTGATCTTCACCGTGGTGTTCCTCGGCTGGTATGCGCTGGGGCAGCTCTCGGTGGTCAATGTCCTGACCTTTGTCCATGCGTTGTTCGAGCACTTTCGCTGGGAGCTGTTTCTCACCGATCCGCTGATTTTCATGCTGTGGGTGTTCACCGCCGCGAGCATTCTGTTGTGGGGGCGTGGGGTGTTCTGCGGCTGGTTGTGCCCGTTCGGTGCCTTGCAAGAACTGATCAACGAAGCCGCGCGCAAGCTGAAAATTCCCCAGTACGAATTGCCCTTCGCGGTGCATGAGCGGTTGTGGGCGATCAAGTACATCATTTTGCTGCTGCTGTTCGGTATCTCCCTGGAATCCATGTCCACCGCCGAATTGTTCGCCGAAGTGGAACCGTTCAAGACCGCCATCACCCTCAGGTTCGACCGCCAATGGTGGTTTGTCCTCTACGCGGTGGCGCTGCTGGTCATCAACATCTTCACGCGCAAAGTCTATTGCCGCTACATCTGCCCGTTGGGTGCCGCGTTGGCGATCCCGACCAAGCTGCGCCTGTTCGACTGGCTCAAGCGCCGCAAGGAATGCGGCAACCCCTGCCAGTTGTGCGCCAAAGAATGCGAGATCCAGGCGATTCACCCGGATGGGCGGATCAATGCCAACGAGTGCCACTACTGCCTCGATTGCCAGATGACTTACCACAACGAACACAAATGCCCGCCGCTGATCAACAAGCGCAAGAAACGCGGCAAACCGGCACCTGTGGCGGCGCAACTGATACCTGTCGTGGAAGTGACCGCCCCTGAATGACGCGCCCCTTGTAGGAGCGAGCGTGCTCGCGATGGTCGCTAACGTTGACGCGTAATGACTGGCTCAACGCGGCGCTCTTGAGTCCATCGCGAGCAGGCTCGCTCCTACCGTTGACCGAGTTCTAGCCGCACACCGTTTTATCCCTTCAAGGAGTACGCAGCATGACTGACACAGAATCCACAAAACCGGTGCAGGAAGAAGAGCACACCGGACTCAGCCGTCGCGGTTTTCTCGGCAGCAGCGCCGTCACCGGGGCGGTGCTGGCAGGGGCCACGACATTGGGCGGGGCGGTGTTCAGCCGCGAGTCATGGGCGGCTGCGGTCAAGGATGCGCAGGCGAAAACCCATGTCGGCCCCGGCGAGCTGGACGAATACTACGGCTTCTGGAGCGGCGGTCATCAGGGCGAAGTGCGGGTGCTGGGCGTGCCGTCGATGCGTGAGTTGATGCGTATTCCGGTGTTCAACGTCGACTCGGCCACCGGTTGGGGCCTGACCAACGAAAGCAAGCGCATCATGGGCGACAGCGCGAAGTTCCAGAACGGCGATTGCCATCACCCGCACATCTCCATGACGGACGGCAAGTACGACGGCAAGTACCTGTTCATCAACGACAAGGCCAACTCCCGTATTGCGCGCATCCGCCTGGACATCATGAAGTGCGACAAGATGCTCACGGTGCCGAACGTGCAAGCCATTCACGGCCTGCGCCTGCAAAAAGTGCCGTACACCAAGTACGTGTTCGCCAACGCCGAGTTCGTCATTCCGCACCCCAATGACGGCCACACCTTCGACCTGCAAGACAAGAACAGCTTCACCATGTTCAACGCCGTCGATGCCGAAAAAATGGAAATGGCGTTTCAGGTGATCGTCGACGGCAATCTGGACAACGCCGACATGGACTACACCGGCAAGTACGCCGCGTCCACCTGCTACAACTCGGAGAAGGCCTACGACCTCGGCGGCATGATGCGCAACGAGCGCGACTGGGTCGTGGTGTTCAACATTCCGCGCATCGAAGCCGCGATCAAGGCCGGCAAGTTCATCACCCTGGAAAACTCGAAAGTGCCGGTGGTCGACGGTCGTAAAACCGATGGCAAGGACTCCGAATTCACCCGTTACATCCCGGTGCCGAAGAACCCCCACGGCCTCAACACCTCATCCGATGGCAAGTACTTCATTGCCAACGGCAAGCTGTCGCCGACCGTATCGATGATCGCCATCGACCGCCTGGACGACCTGTTCGCCGATAAATTCAAGGACCCGCGCGAAGTCATCGCCGCCGAGCCGGAACTGGGCCTGGGCCCGTTGCACACCACCTTCGACGGTCGCGGCAACGCCTACACCACGCTGTTCATCGACAGCCAGGTGGTGAAGTGGAACATGGCGGACGCGGTACGTGCCTACAAGGGCGAGAAGGTCAATTACATCAAGCAAAAACTCGACGTGCATTACCAGCCCGGCCACAACCACGCGTCGCTGACCGAAACCAGCGAGGCGGACGGCAAATGGCTGGTGGTGTTGTGCAAGTTCTCCAAGGACCGCTTCCTGCCGACCGGGCCGCTGCACCCGGAAAACGACCAGTTGATCGATATTTCCGGCGAAGAAATGAAACTGGTGCACGACGGCCCGGCGTTTGCCGAACCGCACGATTGCATCCTCGCGCGGCGGGATCAGATCAAGACGCAAAAAATCTGGAACCGTAACGACCCGTTCTTCGCCGCCACCGTGGAGCTGGCCAAGAAGGATGGCATCAACCTGGAGACCGACAACAAGGTGATTCGCGACGGCAATCATGTGCGGGTCTACATGACCTCCATGGCACCGGCGTATGGCTTGACCGAGTTCACCGTCAAGCAGGGCAACGAAGTGACCGTGACCATCACCAACATCGACCAGATCGAGGACGTGTCCCACGGTTTCGTCATGACCAACCACGGCGCGAGCATGGAGATCAGCCCGCAGCAAACCTCGTCCATCACCTTCACCGCCGACAAAGCCGGCCTGCATTGGTATTACTGCAGCTGGTTCTGCCATGCGCTGCACATGGAAATGGTCGGCCGCATGAAGGTCGAGCGGGCCTGACGGTTGAGCATCGACAGGAGCGGACCGATGACCGACATCAAGGGAAACCCGATCAAGGTGATCGCGCTTGCGCTCCTGCTGATGCCCGGCAGCGTGCTGGCGGTGCAACCCATTACCACGCTGCCGTTGCGCCTTGACGCCGAGCAACGCTGGCACGTGCCGGCGGGCGAATACCGTGGCTCGTTCAGCGTCGATCAACCGATGCAGATTGTGTGCGAGCCCGGCGCGGTTTTTCAGGCGCAAGGGCAGGGCAACGGGGTGATTGTCAGCGCACCGGACGTCGGGATCGAGGGCTGCACTTTTCTGGACTGGGGGCACGACCTCACGGCCATGAATGCGGCGGTGTTCCTCCAGCCCAAGGCCCGTGGCGCGGTGATCAAAGGCAATCGCCTGCAAGGCCAGGGTTTCGGGATCTGGGTCGATGGGACTCAGGATGCGAGCCTGATCGACAACCGCATCCAGGGCGATCCGGCGATGCGTTCACAGGATCGCGGCAACGGCATTCACCTGTATGCAGTGCATGGCGCCAGGGTCATCGGCAACCAGGTGCGCGACACCCGCGATGGCATCTACATCGACACTTCCAACGGCAACCTGCTGCAAGGCAATACCCTGGAAGACCTGCGTTACGGCGTGCATTACATGTTCGCCAACGACAACCAGCTGATCGGCAACACCACCCGCCGCACCCGCACCGGCTACGCCCTGATGCAAAGCCGCAAGCTCACGGTGATCGGCAACCGCTCCGAACAGGATCAGAACTACGGCATCCTGATGAACTACATCACCTATTCGACCTTGCGCGACAACTTCGTCACCGACGTGCGCGACGGCTCGACCGGCGACAGCATGATCAGCGGTGCCGAGGGCAAGGCGCTGTTCATCTACAACTCGCTGTTCAACCGCATCGAACACAACCACTTCGAGCACAGCGCCGTGGGCATTCACCTCACCGCCGGCTCCGAAGACAACCGCATCGCCGACAACGCGTTTGTCGGCAACCAGCGCCAGGTCAAATACGTCGCCACCCGCTTGCAGGAATGGTCGGCGGATGGCCGGGGCAATTACTGGAGCGACTATCTGGGCTGGGACCGCAACAACGATGGCCTGGGCGATATCGCCTACGAACCCAACGACAACGTCGACCGCCTGCTGTGGCTGTATCCGCAGGTGCGGCTGTTGATGAACAGCCCCGGGATTGAACTGCTGCGCTGGGTGCAACGGGCGTTTCCGGTGATGAAATCGCCGGGCGTACTCGACAGCCATCCGTTGATGAAATCCACCACGCACACCCTGACCAAGGAGCCCGTCACATGAATGTCGTCGATCTGGAAGGCGTCAGCCAGCGTTATGGGCACACCACGGTGTTGCATCAGTTGAGCCTTAGCCTGGCCGAAGGCGAAGTGCTGGGTTTGTTCGGGCACAACGGCGCGGGCAAGACCACCAGCATGAAACTGGTGCTCGGTTTGTTGCAGGCCAGCGAAGGGCAAGTCAGGGTGTTTGGCCGCTTGCCCAGTGATCCGAATGTCCGGCGTCTGCTCGGCTATTTGCCTGAGAACGTGACGTTTTATCCGCAAATGAGCGGTCTGGAAACCTTGCGTCATTTCGCGCGACTCAAAGGGGCCGCGTTCGCTCAGGTGGACGGGCTGCTGGAGGAAGTTGGCCTGGCAGGGGCGGCGCATCGACGGGTCAAGACCTACTCCAAAGGCATGCGCCAACGCCTCGGGCTGGCGCAAGCCTTGCTCGGCGAACCGCGCCTGTTGCTGCTCGACGAGCCGACGGTCGGCCTCGATCCCATCGCCACTCAAGACCTGTATCGGTTGCTCGACCGTCTGCGCAGCCAGGGCACCGGCGTCATTCTCTGCTCTCACGTTTTGCCGGGGGTCGAGGCGCATATCAATCGCGCGGCGATCCTGACCCAGGGGCGTCTGCTGGCCCTCGGCAGTCTGCGCAGCCTGCGCGAGGAAGCCGGGTTGCCGACGCTGATTCGCGCCAACGGGCTCAAGCATGCCGGCCCCTTGCAGGCCTCGTGGAACATCGCCGGGCATGTCACTCAACGTTGGGGCGTGGAGGGCTTGGAAGTGGCCGCGCTCAATGGCAGCAAACTGGGCCTGTTGCGCCAGTTGCTCAATGAGGATGAGCCGGCGGACGTGGAAATCACTCCACCGTCCCTGGAAGACCTCTACCGCTATTACATGGGACGGGCCGCTGCGACCCACAGTGGAGAGATTCTATGAACCCGATCTGGAACATGGCCCGCAAGGAATTCAATGACGGTTTGCGCAACCGCTGGTTGTTGGCGATCAGCCTGTTGTTCGCGGTGCTGGCCACCGGCATTGCCTGGCTGGGCGCGGCGGCGTCCGGTCAGTTGGGCTTTACCTCGGTGCCCGCGACCATCGCCAGCCTGGCCAGCCTGGCGACGTTCCTGATGCCGCTGATCGCCTTGATGCTGGCGTATGACGCCATTGTCGGCGAGGACGAAAGCGGCACCTTGCTGCTGTTGTTGACCTATCCGCTGGGGCGCGGGCACATCCTGCTCGGCAAGTTCATTGGCCACGGGTTGATCCTGGCGCTGGCGACGCTGATCGGTTTCGGCTGCGCGATGCTCGCGATCGCCGTGCTGGTGGACGACGTCGAACTGAACCTGCTGCTCTGGGCCTTCGGACGATTCATTGTGTCGTCGACGCTACTGGGCTGGGGCTTCCTGGGGCTGGCTTATGTGCTGAGCAGCGTGGCGGCCGAGAAATCCACGGCTGCCGGTTTGGCGTTGGGCGTGTGGTTCTTTTTCGTGCTGGTGTTCGACCTGGCGCTGCTCGCCCTGCTGGTGCTCAGCGAAGGGCACTTCAACCCGAAAGTGCTGCCCTGGTTGCTGCTGTTCAATCCCGCCGACCTCTATCGCTTGATCAATCTTTCCGGTTTTGACGCCGTCGCCAGTACCGCTGGCGTGCTGACCCTGGGCAGCGATTTGCCTGTGCCGGGCTCGATGCTCTGGCTCTGCCTGCTGTTGTGGGTGGCGGCGCCGTTGGGTACGGCCTGGCTGCTGTTCCGTCGACGGGCGACTTGAATTCTTACTTTGGTTTTTTGGAGCACCTGATGATGAGAACGCTTGATTGGAAGACGCTGCGCAACCTGGCGGGCCTGATGGTCTGTGTGCTGCTGACGGCGTGTGACAAACCCGTGCAAGCCAGCTACAGCGATGCCCCCAGCGCCTTTCATCCCAGTGATGAGTGCCATGTCTGCGGCATGATCATCGATGGTTTCCCCGGCCCCAAGGGTGAAGTGGTCGAGCACAGCGGCATCAAGAAATTCTGCTCCACGGCGGAAATGATCGGTTGGTGGTTGCAACCGGAAAACCATCATGGCGATGCCAGGCTGTATGTCCACGACATGGAGCACAGCCCTTGGAATTCGCCGGATGACACCCAACTGATCGATGCCAAAGATGCGTATTACGTGGTAGGCACCCGGCTCAAGGGGGCGATGGGTGTGGTGTTGGCGTCGTTCTCCAGCCAGCAGGCGGCTGAAAAACTGGCCACGGAGCAGGGCGGTCGCGTGCTGCGGTTCAGCGAGATCGATCAGTCGGTGCTGCAGCAACCGGCCATGTCGCACTCGACTCATTGAACTGTCGATCCATTGAGAAAATCTGATCGCCGTCAAGTCGGTATTTTTGCATCTGTTCAAAGATAGGGTCCCGCCAGGTCCCCAGTGCTTGGCATCGACGATGCCCAGGAGAACATGATGCAAACCGAGTTTCAGGATCGTTTGGCCGTGATCACCGGCGCCAGTTCCGGGATTGGCCTGGCCTTGTGCGCGGCGCTTTTGCCGCGTGGGGTCAGGGTGTTGGCGATGTCGCGCACCGTCGGTGACTTGCCGGCCTTGCAGCAGATCTATGGTGAACGGCTGCAATGGTGTGCCGGGGACGTTACCTGCGAGGACGATCTGCAAGGGTTGGCCCGGCGGGCGGCGACGTTGGGGCGGGTGGATTATCTGGTGCCCAACGCCGGCATTGCCGAAATGGCCGACAGCCTGGACATGCCGGCCTTCCAGCGGCAATGGGCGGTCAATGGTGCCGGTGCGTTGAATACCCTGGCGGCGTTGCGCGGTGAGTTGGCGAACCCGGCGTCGGTGGTGTTTGTCGGCAGCTTCCTGACGGGGTCGAGTTTTCCTGGCCTGGCGGCCTGCATTGCCAGCAAGGCGGCATTGGCGGCACAGGCGCGCACGCTGGCGGTGGAGTTTGCCCGTTATGATGTGCGCATCAACCTGGTCTCGCCGGGGCCGACCGCAACCTCGATGTGGGACAACCTGGGCTTGAGTGACGGTGAGCTTGACGATGTTGCTGACACGCTTGGCAAGCGTCTTTTGCCGGGGCATTTTCTTGATGCGTCTGCGGTGGCCAACGTGATTATTTTTCAGCTGTCCCAGGGGGCGCGGGGGGTTTATGGACAGGACTGGAAGGTTGATAACGGTTATACGTTGGGCTGACGGGGGGGATCGGGGTACATATCCATTTCTGCGGTAACGGCGGCTTATGGTTTCGCTCTTACAGCGACTCACTTTTCCAAACGCCGAAAAGTAAGCAAAAGGCTTTGCCCCTGACGTACGGTGCCTCGCCTAGGCTCGGCATGCCCTCGCTCCGGTCCTGCTCCGTGGGCCCGCCGCCATCGGCCATCCATGGCCGGGGGCGGCTAACCCGGCATCCATGCCGGGTTGCCCACTGCGCAGAACCT
>NZ_JAGYFX010000038.1:0-57559 GCF_019946615.1 Pseudomonas sp. BF-R-01 | reverse complement strand
GTCAGTCACCACATGAGTTGGCTGACACACCGCTTCGCGAGCAGGCTCGCTCCCACATTTGATCTCCACTGATTTGGAGATCCGTGTCTTACTGTACCTCCCCCCGCGATTTTCCCCCTTCGCTTACAAACTCCCCCTTGCGCGACACAGCAGCGATACACCTCGCCCGTTAAATGGCCACATCCGAGCAAGGCACCCGGCCGCGCTTCTCCACCGAGAGGTGCGGCTTTTTTTCGTCTGGCGGTTTTACACCCGAAAACGCTGCACCATCCCTTGCAACGCATTGGCCAGTTTCGACAGCTCATGGCTGGAGGCACTGGTCTGATCCGCGCCGGTAGCGGAGCGCACCGACAGATCACGAATGTTCACCAGATTGCGATCCACTTCCCGGGCCACTTGAGCCTGCTCTTCCGCCGCACTGGCAATCACCAGGTTGCGCTCGTGGATTTCGTGAACCGATGCAGTGATCGTCTGCAATGCGTCACCCGCCCGCTTCGCCATCACCAGAGTTTCGGCAGCACGGGAAGCGCTGGCGTTCATGGAGTCCAGCGCCAGGCTCGAACCATTGCGCATGCCCTGGACCATTTGTTCGATTTCCTGGGTCGATTGCTGCGTGCGATGCGCCAGTGCACGCACTTCATCGGCCACCACCGCAAAACCGCGCCCGCTTTCACCCGCACGCGCCGCTTCAATCGCAGCGTTGAGCGCCAACAGATTGGTTTGCTCGGCAATGGCCCGAATCACATCCAGCACCTTGCCGATGTCCTGGGACTGATTGGCCAGCGATTGCACCAACTCACCGGTGTGCTGAACATCATTGGCCAGGTCGCTGATGGCACTTGCAGTTTCGCTGACCCGCTCCTGCCCCAGATGCGCCGACTCGCTGGACTGGCGAGTGGCATCGGAGGTCGACACTGCGTTGCGCGCAACTTCTTCGACGGCGGAGGTCATTTCGTTGACCGCCGTGGCGGCTTGCTCAATCTCGTTGTTCTGTTGTTGCAGGCCCTGGGTGCTGTCGAGGGTGACGGCGTTCAGCTCATCTGCCGCCGTGGCCAGTTGCGTCGCCGAGCCACTGATGGCTTGCAGGGTTTCCCGCAGGTTCTGCTGCATGGTCGCCAGCGCCTTGAGCAAACGGCTCACTTCGTCGTTGCCATGGGTCGCGATAGGTCGGGTCAAATCGCCCTGCGCCACGCTTTCCGCCGCACTCAGGGCTTCGTTCAGCGGACGGACGATACTGCGAGTCAGCAACATTGCCAGGCCGACAGTCGCCAACGCCGCGAGGGCGATGAACAGGCTGACGATGGAACGCGAGGTTTCGTAGTGCGCTGCGGATTTCTGGCTTTCAACGGCGACCTGTTTGGCGAACAGTTCTGCCAGGTCATTGAGCTGCTTGCCGGAACCATCGACCACGGTTTTCATGTCGATCAACAGCAGTTTGGTCAGCTCGTCACGGCGACCTTGCTCGGCCAGGGTGAACGACTGGGCAATGCCGGTGCGATAGGCGGCGAAGGTGGTTTTGAACTGGTCGTACAAGGCCTGACCTTCAGCGGTGTCGACCAGTTTGTCGTAAGCCGCAATCTTCTCGCTCAGTTCCTTGTCGCGGGTGTCCATCTGGCCGCGGTAGGTTGGAATGTTCTTTGGGTCTTGATCCAGTGCCATGCGCAAGGAAATGGTACGGATGCGCAGCATCAGCTCGCGGATCTCATCACCACCACGGATGCTCGGCAGCCATTGCTTCTCCACCGCCACCTCGCTCTCGCGAATGCTCGACATCTGCCCCAGGGCAAATATTCCGAGCAACGCCACCAGCACGGCAATCAAGGCAAAACCCAGCGCAGCACGAGGGGCAATATTCAGCTGACGAAGAAACATAACGAGTGCCTTTCTTGTTGTTGGCCTGAATGGGAGGTCGCGAGTGCGCCCCGACAGCTCGTTATCGGCTAGTTGTACGATGACTTGAAAGGATTCGGCTTTTTCAAAGGCAAAAAAAATCCCCGTATCTTTCGATACGAGGATTTTTAATATGGTCGGGGTAAGGGGATTCGAACTCCTGACATCCTGCTCCCAAAGCAGGCGCGCTACCGGACTGCGCTATACCCCGGTAAAAAAAAGGCACCTTTAAAAGGCGCCTTCTGCGAACAGAGCTTTTGGCGTCTGATCTTAAGATTCGATTCCAGCGTTAACTGGTTTCAAAAATGGTGGGTCGTGTGGGATTCGAACCTACGACCAATTGGTTAAAAGCCAACTGCTCTACCAACTGAGCTAACGACCCAAAAATGGTCGGGGTAAGGGGATTCGAACTCCTGACATCCTGCTCCCAAAGCAGGCGCGCTACCGGACTGCGCTATACCCCGGTTTGAAATTGGCTCCGTGACCAGGACTCGAACCTGGGACCCAATGATTAACAGTCATTTGCTCTACCGACTGAGCTATCACGGAACTACATATTTCAATTTACAACGGTGAAGCTTTACTGCGTTCTCTTCGACCCGTTCGCATCGCTGCGTTCGTGTGTCTGAGGCGCGCTATTCTACAATCTTAAGCACCTCTGTCAACCCCCTAAATTGCATTCAAGTTAATGATTTGCAACTTATTTCAGATTCCTGCTTGGGGAGCAGAAACCCTTCCGGGTGACTTACTGCGGGGCGCACTTTACAAGCCTTTTCCTTTGAGTTCAACAACCTGACGAAAAAAAGGCCTCGCAATGCGAGGCCTCTTCAGTTTTGTTGCTAACGCGGATCAGGCGAAGACGATTTCGTCGTTTTCCACCACACCCTTGGCGGTATCGCCGGGCATGAAACGCCCCGACAAAATCAGCTGCGCCAGCGGGTTTTCGATCCAGCGCTGAATCGCACGTTTGAGTGGCCGTGCGCCGTACACCGGGTCGTAGCCAACCGCGATCAGCTTGTCCATGGCCTCAGGGCTGAGTTCCAGTTTCAGTTCGCGCTCAGTCAGGCGACTGCGCAGACGACCCAACTGGATCTCGGTGATGCCCGCGATCTGATCCCGCGCCAATGGCTCGAAGATCACCACTTCGTCGACCCGGTTGATGAACTCCGGCCGGAAGTGCGTGGAAATCGCATCCATCACCGCTGCGCGCTGAGCCTCACGATCACCGACCAGTTCCTGGATTTGCACCGAGCCCAGGTTGGAGGTCATGACGATCACGGTGTTCTTGAAATCCACCGTGCGGCCATGGCTGTCGGTCAGACGGCCATCTTCCAGCACTTGCAGCAAGATGTTGAACACATCCGGGTGGGCCTTCTCGACCTCATCCAGCAGGATCACCGAATAAGGCTTGCGACGCACCGCCTCGGTTAGGTAACCGCCCTCTTCATACCCTACGTAGCCTGGTGGCGCACCGATCAACCGGGCCACGGAATGTTTCTCCATGAACTCGGACATGTCGATCCGCACCATCGCCTCTTCTGTATCAAAGAGGAACTCGGCCAACGCCTTGCACAACTCGGTTTTACCGACACCGGTCGGGCCGAGGAACATGAACGAACCGCTTGGACGATTCGGGTCGGACAAGCCGGCCCGCGAACGACGCACCGCGTTGGAAACCGCGATCACCGCTTCGTCCTGACCGATCACACGTTGGTGCAACAGGCCTTCCATCTTCATCAGCTTGTCGCGCTCGCCTTCGAGCATTTTCGACACGGGGATACCGGTCCACTTCGAGACGACTTCGGCGATTTCTTCCTCGGTCACCTTGCTGCGCAGCAACTGGTTTTCGCTTTTGCCATGCTGGTCGACCATTTGCAGGCTGCGCTCCAGGTCCGGGATCACCCCGTATTGCAGCTCGGCCATGCGGTTCAGGTCGCCTTTACGGCGGGCGGCTTCCAGTTCCTGGCGGGACTGTTCGATTTTCTGCTGGATCTGCGCAGAACCCTGGACTTCGGCTTTTTCCGAGTTCCAGATTTCTTCGAGGTCCGAATACTCCCGTTCATGACGAACGATTTCTTCCTGGAGTTTTTCCAGGCGCTTGATCGCCGCTTCGTCGCTCTCTTTCTTCAGAGCCTGGGATTCCACCTTCAGCTGAATCAGACGACGCTCAAGACGGTCCAGCACTTCCGGCTTGGAGTCGATTTCCATGCGGATGCGGCTGGCGGCTTCGTCGATCAGGTCGATGGCCTTGTCCGGCAACTGACGATCGGTAATGTAGCGATGACTGAGCTTGGCCGCGGCGATGATCGCGCCGTCGGTGATCGCCACTTTGTGGTGAACTTCATAGCGCTCTTTCAGGCCACGCAGAATGGCGATGGTGTCTTCTTCGCTCGGTTCATCCACCAACACTTTCTGGAAGCGCCGCTCAAGGGCCGCGTCCTTCTCTATATATTGGCGGTACTCGTTGAGCGTGGTCGCGCCGACGCAGTGCAACTCGCCACGGGCCAACGCAGGTTTGAGCATGTTGCCCGCATCCATCGAGCCTTCGCCTTTACCGGCGCCGACCATGGTGTGCAGTTCGTCGATGAACAGAATGATCTGCCCTTCCTGCTTCGACAGCTCGTTGAGCAGGGATTTCAGGCGTTCTTCGAACTCGCCACGGTACTTGGCACCGGCAATCAACGCACCCATGTCCAGGGACAGCAGGCGTTTGCCTTTCAGGCCATCCGGCACTTCGCCGTTGATGATGCGCTGGGCCAGGCCTTCGGCGATGGCGGTTTTACCCACGCCAGGCTCACCGATCAGCACCGGGTTGTTCTTGGTGCGGCGTTGCAGCACCTGAATGGTCCGGCGAATTTCGTCGTCACGACCGATCACCGGATCGAGCTTGCCGTCTTCGGCGCGCTTGGTCAGGTCGACGGTGTATTTATCCAGCGCCTGACGCGACTCTTCGTGGTTGGCGTCGTTGACCGCTTCGCCACCACGCAGGTTGTTGATCGCGTTTTCCAGGGCTTTTTTGCTGACGCCCTGACCGAGCAACAATTTGCCGAGTTTGCTGTTCTCGTCCATGGCGGCGAGCAGCACCAGCTCACTGGAAATGAACTGATCGCCCTTCTGCTGGGCCAGGCGATCCGCCTGGTTGAGCAGACGCGCCAAGTCCTGCGACATGTTGACGTCGCCGGTCGGGTTCTGGATTTTTGGCAGCTGGTCGAGCTCTTTGGTCAGCTCTTTACGCAGGCTGTTGACGTCAAAACCGACCTGCATCAACAGGGGTTTGATCGAACCACCCTGCTGTTCAAGCATGGCTTGCATCAAATGCGCCGGTTCAATACCGGGATGGTCAAGGCCGACGGCCAGCGATTGGGCGTCGGATAGAGCTAACTGCAATTTGCTGGTTAAACGATCTATACGCATGGGTCACCTTCCTTTTGAGCAGGCCGGACCTATAAAACATCCTGAATGAAGAAACCTGCCAGATACCGCTATAGATGTGGTCGATTCTGGGAGTTTCAAGCGTCGTGACGTTGATGCAGATCAGTCGAGTCTAGCTTTCGAGCCAGACCAGGGAGGCAAACCGACCAGTGCGAGGACTGCGACGGTAAGAAAAGAAGCGGGGATCGGTCACGGTGCAGAAACCGCCACCATAAACAGCAGTGACACCACGAGCCGCCAGACGCAAACGCGCCAGCTCATAGATGTCAGCCATGAATTTGCCAGCGTTTTGGCTGGGCACGAAGGCTTTCGCGGATTCGGGCAATTGCTCGACGAAGGTAGCCCGCACTTCCGGGCCGACTTCAAAGGCTTGCGGGCCAATGGCCGGACCGAGCCAGACCAGCACGTCTTCCGAGGGCACGGCCAGCGCATCGAGCGTCGCTTCGAGCACACCCGCCGCCAACCCGCGCCAACCGGCGTGGGCCGCAGCGACACGAGTGCCGGCACGGTCGCAGAACAACGCGGGCAGGCAATCAGCCGTCATCGCCGCGCAGGCAATACCGGGCGTTGCCGTCCAGCTGGCGTCGGCGGTGGCCACAAGGCTTGGGTCCGCATGAGCCACGGCGATGCCGTGAACCTGCTTCAACCAGGCCGGCTGCATGGAGAAATGATCGGTGAGGCGACGGCGGTTTTCGGCAACAGCTTCGGGGCTGTCGTCGACGTGATCGCCGAGGTTGAGGCTGTCGAACGGCGCCAGACTGACGCCGCCCGCACGGGTGGTGACACAGGCTTTCACCCCGGCAGGCGCAGGCCAGTCGGGAATCAGCCAGTCACTCATCCGATGAACGCCTCGCGGTCTTGCTTGAGCAGCGTCAGCAACCAGACGAAATCGTCCGGCAGTGGCGATTCCCAGCTCATGCGTTTACCGGTAGTCGGGTGATCCAGCTCCAGGAACCGCGCATGCAGCGCCTGACGCGGGAACGTCTTCAAGGAATCGACCATGGTCTGGCTGGCGGCTGGCGGGATACGGAAACGACCGCCGTAGGCAGGATCTCCGACCAACGGGTAGTTGATGTGCGCCATGTGCACGCGAATCTGGTGCGTACGACCGGTTTCCAGCTTCACCCGCACGTGAGTGTGGGAGCGGAAACGCTCAAGCACACGGTAATGGCTGACGGCTTGCTTGCCACCTTCCATCACGGCCATGCGCTGGCGTTGCTGGCCGTGACGACCGATCGGCGCGTTGATCTTGCCGCCCGCCGTCACTACGCCGATCACGATGCACTCGTAGATACGGCTGACGCTGCGGCTCTGCAACTGTGTAACCAGCTGCGTCTGCGCTTGAATGGTCTTGGCCACCACCATCAGACCGGTGGTGTCCTTGTCCAGACGATGCACGATACCGGCGCGGGGCACATTGATGATGTCCGGCACGTGGTGCAGCAAGGCGTTGAGCAAGGTGCCATCAGCGTGACCGGCAGCCGGGTGCACCACCAGGCCCGCAGGCTTGTTGATCACCAGGATGTCGTCGTCTTCATAGACGATGTCCAGCTCGATGTCTTGAGCGATCCATTCGCCCTGAGCTTCCTGCTCGGCAGTCAGTTCAAGAATGGCGCCACCGTGAACGATGTCTCGCGGGCGGATAACCGCCCCATCCACAGTCAGGCGGCCGTCTTTGATCCAGGCGGAAAGGCGCGAGCGCGAGTGCTCAGCGAATAATTGTGCGGCGACTTGATCGAGGCGTTGGCCGCCCAATTCGGACGGCACCTCTGCGCGAAGTTCAATTTTATCGGACATGCTCAGACTAGGCGTCGGCACAGCCTTTGGTTTCGGCTGCGCGCTTGTGGTTAAATACGGCGTCTTTTGCCCCGAGGCTATTCAACGGGGCGCTCATCATAACAGGACGGCCTCGCCCAAGACAGCGGCCGTCATAGGGACGCAAGCCGCCATGCAAGTGAAACACCTGCTGCTGATCGCCATCCTCGCATTGACCGCTGCTTGCTCATCGAAGGAAGTCGTAGACGAAAACCTTAGCGAAGTCGAGCTGTACCAGCAGGCTCAGCAAGATCTGGACAACAATAGCTACACCGCCGCCACAGCCAAGCTGAAGGCGCTGGAGTCGCGTTATCCGTTCGGTCGCTACGCCGATCAGGCTCAACTCGAGCTTATCTACGCCAACTACAAGAACACCGAGCCTGAGGCTGCGAAGTCTGCCGCCGAGCGCTTCATTCGTTTGCACCCTCAGCATCCGAACGTGGACTACGCCTATTACCTCAAGGGCCTGACCTCTTTCGACCAGGACGTCGGCCTGCTGTCGCGTTTCCTGCCGCTGGACATGACCAAGCGTGACCCGGGTGCTGCCCGCGACTCCTACAACGAGTTCGCCCAACTGACCAGCCGCTTCCCGAACAGCCGCTACTCGCCGGACGCCAAGCAGCGCATGATTTACCTGCGCAACCTGCTGGCGGCCTACGAAATTCACGTCGCCGACTACTACCTGACCCGTCAGGCCTACGTCGCTGCCGCGAACCGTGGTCGTTACGTGGTGGAAAACTTCCAGGAAACCCCATCGGTCGGCGACGGCCTGGCGGTGATGACTGAAGCCTACCAGCGTCTGCACCTGGACGACCTGGCAGCCACCAGCCTCGAAACCCTGAAGCTCAACTACCCGAACCACCCAACGCTGGTAGACGGTCAGTTCGTGCCATCGGTCGACGAAGCCGACAACCGTTCGTGGTTGAGCAAGGCGACTCTGGGCCTGATCGAATCCCGTCCACCGCTGCCGCCGGGCGAAACCCGCGCCAACCAGGACGTGCAGAGACAATTCCGGGACGCCAAAGAAGCGATTCCGAACGATCTCAAGCCTAAAGATGAAAATGGCGACGTGATCGAAGAAGAAAATCACGAAGCGGAAGGCAACAACAGCGACCGCTCGTGGTTCAGCTACATGACCTTCGGCGTGTTCGACTGATACGACCGGTAGTGCAAAAAGGAGCCTTTCGAGGCTCCTTTTTTTATGGCGGATTTTTATTGCAGCACTAACAGGCTGTGCGCCCGTCATGTCCTTGGCTAAACTGCTTAATCACTCGTCATAAAGCAGCTCATCATGCTTCGTTTACTGTTCTGGATCGCCCTGATTGCCGCTGCGGTATGGTTCTGGCGCAAGTTCAAGGGCCAGGCTTCTGCGCCCAAGTCCCCCGCCGAACTGGAAGCCGCGCCCATGGTCCGCTGCGCCCATTGCGGCGTACACCTGCCCCGCGACCGCGCGCTGAGCCTTCAACAACAGTGGTATTGCAGCCAGGCTCACCTCGAGCAAGGCCCGGGCTCCAGTGATCGCTGAGACGTCCAGTCCCGGCAGCAAACAGGCTCAGCGACTGCTGCGCCTTTATCACCTCTACCGCCTAAGCGTCGGCATCACCTTGGTGCTGCTGATCTCCAGCAACCTGGACAACCAGTTGCTGACGTTCGCCAATGACAGCCTGTTGCGCAGTGGCAGCTGGCTGTACCTGGTGCTGAACATCTTGCTGGTGGTCTTCTTCGAGAACACTCGCCGCCCGGCGCAATTGTTCGGCCTGGCGCTGATTGATGTCCTGCTGCTGTGTGGCTTGTTCTACGCCGCCGGCGGTGTCGCCAGCGCCATCGGCAACTTGCTGATCGTCTCGGTGGCCATCAGCAACACCTTGTTGCGAAGCCGCATCGGCCTGCTGATCGCCGCCGTGGGCGCGCTCGGCATCGTCGGGCTGAGCTTTCTCCTGAGTTTCAGCCATCCCGCCAGCCCCAACGATTACCTGCAAGCCGGCACCCTCGGTGTGTTGTGCTTTGCCGCGGCGTTGCTGGTGCAAGGCTTGATCCAGCGCCTGGAAGTCAGCGAAACCCTCGCCGAACAACGGGCCAGCGAAGTGGTGGGCCTCGAAGCCCTCAATGCATTGATCCTGCAACGCATGCGCACCGGCATCCTGGTGCTCGACGGCCAACTGCGGGTGCAATTGGCCAACCACAGCGCGCTGATCTTACTGGGCCGAGACAATCTCGAAGGCCAACGGATCGACGACTGCTCGCCCATTCTGGTCGAACGCCTGCAACTGTGGCAGAACAATCCGACGCTGCGCCCCCAGAGCCTGAAAATCGCCAACAGCGGCCTGGAACTGCAACCGAGCTTCATTGCCCTGGCCCAAAGCCCACACCACCAGACCCTGGTCTTCCTTGAGGATCTCGCACAAATAGCCCAACAGGCCCAACAACTGAAGCTCGCCGCTTTGGGTCGCCTGACGGCCGGTATCGCCCACGAAATTCGCAATCCTTTGGGCGCCATTAGTCATGCCGCTCAGCTATTGCAGGAATCGGAGGAACTGAACGGCGCGGATCGACGTCTGACCCAGATTATTCAAGACCACTCTCAGCGAATGAATCGGGTTATCGAAAACGTCCTGCAACTGTCCCGCCGCCAGCAAACCGTGCCGCAACGACTCGATCTGAAGCCGTGGCTGGAACAGTTCGTTGCCGACAGTCGCGAAAGTGCGCTCGATCGTCAGCAGATTCACCTGCGCATCGGTTCCGGCGACTTCAAAACCCTGATGGACCCGAACCAGCTCACCCAGATTCTCGACAATTTGTTGCGCAACGCCTGGCGTCATAGCGCTCAGGTCCACGATCAGGCGCAAGTCTGGCTCGATTTGTTTGTCGACCCCGACAGCCAGTTGCCGATCATCGAGGTTCGGGACGATGGCCCCGGCGTGGCACCGGACCAGCAGGTGCATTTGTTCGAACCGTTCTATACCACCAGCGCCCAAGGCACAGGCCTGGGGCTGTATCTGTCCCGTGAGCTGTGCGAAAGCAATCAGGCCCGCCTAGACTTCAAGCCACGCCATGATGGCGGCTGCTTTCGCATCACCTTTGCTCACGGACGGAAACAAAGTTGAACATGTGCCCACGGCAAAAAGTCCTGATCGTCGACGACGAGCCGGATATCCGCGAACTCCTGGAAATCACCCTGGGACGGATGAAACTCGACACCTTCAGCGCCCGTAACCTCGGCGAAGCCCAGGCGCTGTTGAAGCGTGAGACCTTCGACCTGTGCCTGACCGACATGCGCCTGCCGGACGGCACCGGTCTTGAGCTGGTGCAACATATCCAGCAACGCGCCCCAAACCTGCCGGTGGCCATGATTACCGCCTACGGCAGCCTCGAAACGGCGATCAACGCCCTCAAGGCCGGCGCCTTCGACTTCCTGACCAAACCGGTGGACCTCACGCGGCTGCGCGAACTGGTCACCAGCGCCCTGCGCATGCCGGCACCGGGCGCAGCCATCGACCGACGGTTGCTGGGCGATTCGCTGCCCATGCGCAGCCTGCGCAAACAAATCGACAAACTGGCCCGCAGTCAGGCGCCGGTCTACATCAGCGGCGAGTCCGGCAGCGGCAAGGAACTGGTCGCCCGACTGATCCACGAACAAGGACCGCGCGCCAACCAGCCGTTTGTCCCGGTCAATTGCGGGGCGATACCGTCGGAACTGATGGAAAGCGAGTTTTTCGGCCATCGCAAAGGCAGTTTCAGCGGCGCTATCGAAGACAAGCCCGGGCTGTTCCAGGCCGCCCAGGGTGGCACGCTCTTCCTCGACGAAGTGGCCGACTTGCCGCTGTCGATGCAGGTCAAACTGCTGCGGGCGATTCAGGAAAAAGCCGTTCGCAGCGTTGGCGGCCAGCAGGAAACCGTGGTCGATGTGCGGATCCTCTGCGCCACCCACAAAGACCTCGACGCCGAAGTCGCCGCTGAACGCTTTCGCCAGGATTTGTATTACCGGCTGAATGTGATTGAACTGCGGGTTCCGCCTTTGCGCGAGCGCCGCGACGACATCGAGTCATTGGCCGGTCATGTACTCAAGCGTCTGGCGGCAGCCAGCGGCCAACCCGCCCCGAAGCTCCACCCACAAGCGCTTGAAGCGCTGAAAAGCTATCGCTTTCCGGGCAATGTGCGGGAGCTGGAGAACATGCTCGAACGCGCCCACACCCTGTGCGACAACAAGCAGATCGAAGCCAGCGACCTGCGACTGGCCGAAGGCAATTGCAGCGCCGACAGCGGTGTGCCGGACCTGACGCAGATCGACAATCTGGAAGACTATCTGGAAAACGTCGAACGCAAACTCATCCTCCAGGCCCTTGAGGAAACCCGCTGGAACCGCACGGCAGCGGCTCAGCGATTGAATTTGTCGTTTCGGTCGATGCGTTACAGGTTGAAGAAATTCGGGCTGGATTGAGGGCCCCTTCGCGGGCAAGCCTCGCTCCTACAGATGTCAATCTGTCGTTGATCTTGTAGGAGCGAGGCTTGCCCGCGAAGGCGGTCTGTCAGACGCCCAATATCCCGCGACTAGATACGCCCGGCCGGCGCATACGGCGCCGGATCAATGATCGGCGTCCTGCCCAGCATCACATCCGCAAACAACTGGCACGACGCCGGCGCCAGCACCAACCCGTTACGGTAATGCCCGCAGTTGAGCCACAACCCCTCGAAGCCCGGCACTCGGCCAATGTAGGGAATGCCCTCCGGCGAACCCGGTCGCAACCCCGCCCAATGCCCGACCACCTCGGCATCCGCCAGCGCTGGAATCAATTCCACTGCAGACGCTTTCAGGCTCTCAAGCGCAGAGCCGGTCGGTGTCTTGTCGAAGCCTTCATGTTCCAGCGTGCTGCCAATCAGAATGTGTCCATCCCGGCGAGGAATCGCATAACGCCCCTTGGCCAGCACCATGCTCGGCAGGAAGTCCGCCGCGCACTTGTAAAGAATCATCTGCCCTTTCACGGGTTCAACCGGCAACGCAAGACCCAGGCTTTTGAGCAAATCACCGCTCCAGGCACCTGCCGTCAGCACCACCTGATCACCGTGGATCGCGCCCGTCGAAGTCTGCACGCCGACGACTTTTTCGCCTTCGCGAACGAACCCGCTGACTTCGCACTGCTCATGAATCGTCACGTTCGGCATCGCCAGCAAGGCAGCCTTGAGGGATTTCACCAGCCGCGGATTGCGCACGTTGGCCACGTCGGCCATGTAGATCGCGCGGGTGAAACCGCCACCCAGGACCGGCACCACATCGTGCGCCGCCGAGATATCCACAGCCCGCAGCGGACGGTTTTCCCGCTCGGCCCAGGCCAGCGCCTCGGCTTCATCGTCCAGGTCCAGCCAGTACAGGCCGGTGGTGTGCACTTCGGGATCAACCCCGGTCGCGGCAAACAGACGCTCGCCCAGCTGTGGATAAAAGTCCTGAGACCAATGGGCCAGCGCGGTAACTGCCGGGCTGTAGCGCCACGGGTAGAGCGGCGAAACGATGCCGCCACCGGCCCAGGACGATTCCTGACCGACATTCGAACGGTCCAGCAGCACAACGCTCTGTACTTGCGACGCGAGATTGAACGCTGTCAGCAGGCCAATCACACCGCCGCCGACTATCACCACTTGCTGTTGCATGGTCATGTTCCGATCCAACCGTTAAAGAGACAGGAGGCGCAAAAGGCGCCCGAAAAAAAAACTCAGCGACCCCAGCAATCTTTGGTGGTCAGTCCGGCCGTCGCATTGACCATGCTTCTGACACCGGTGTTGGTGATGGTGAAATCGCCACACTTGTCAGTCGCCATGCTGCCGGCCTTGCGTGTAGCGGTCAGCAGGAAGGTCTGGTCGGTCAAGGTCGGGGTGATGGTGTAATAGTCATTGCCGGCGCTCAGGCCGGTGGCACCGGTGTAGACATTACCCTTCGAGTAAAACCGTTCAAGAACCTGCGCCTGCTCGGAGAGCAGCCCGGCCACTTCAGCCCGGCGGCCCTTTTTCACGTATTCGGTGAGGCTTGGGTAGCCGATGGTGATGACGATCCCGATGATCGCAATCACGATCATGATTTCGATCAGGGTAAAACCTCGGTTGGATCTGCGCATGCCTCAACTCTCACTTACTGTATTTGTCGCCACATGATGCGACGGCTGCCACCGCCGCCCTTTTCGGTCAGCTTGGTTACCGTTGAACCTGTATCGGTTACGATCTTGCCGGTGCCGCCGTTGGTAACGGCGCTCAAGAATGGCATCCCGCTAGTGAAAATCACCCCGCTGGATATCGCATCGTTGCTGTCGACTAGCCCATCGCCAGTGGTGTCGAGCACCGCGTAGTTGAGCATCTTACCGCTGAACGCATCCAGTTCGACCAGTTTGCCGGTGCCAAAACTGGCACAAGGGTCCGTGGTGTCCACAATGGCCGTGGTAAATACGATTCGCCCCAACACCAGCGCCGCTTGGCTGATCACTCGCTCACCGGTCAATACGCTGTTGTAGACCAGCGGCAAATACCAGCCCTTCTCCGCCGGATAGGTCACTTCGTTCTGGCTGGTGGTGGTGAACTGCCCCGTACTTCCCGAGAACACACCGGTCACCGATTGGGCCTGCAAACTGGACGTGGTGATCTGTCCAGAGCCGCCATCAGCATCCCATACCGCATAAAACGCCTGAAGGTCCTTGTTGGTCTTGTCGACCGTTTCATTGAATTTGCCGGTACCGAAAAACACCACTTTGCCGCCCAGTGAATTGTCCGCCAACAGCGGCTGCGCGGTGATTGGCTGGGTGGCGCCGCCCGCCGTCGTGAACAACGGTTTGCCGGAAAACGCCACGCCCCAGGTGTCCGTGGTGGCGCCGCTCAAATCAAACTTCCATAAACGTCCTTTCAGATCCCCGCCATAGGCGGCCTGCACCACATTCTGCGAGTTGACCTTGAGTTTCACCGACGACAAACCGTTGGTGGTTTCCGTGCTATCGATGACGATTTTCTTGATCAACGACCCATCGCGGATATCCACCACGTACAACGCCGCCACACCCGAATTGCTGCCGTAGCCGTTGGAGATGAATGCCGCCCAACGACCATCCGCCAAGCGTGCCACTTCCGGACGGGCGTAGGCATAACCCAGATCATTGAAAACGTTCGCCGTGTTTGCTGTGGCAGGTGCACTGATTTCCCACAACGCCTTGGTCACGTTACCGGCCGAGGCGTCAAACAGCTGCAAGGCGTAGAACGTCTTGCCGCCCGCGCCTGTTCCGCCGAGCGCCAGGGTTTTCCAGGCACTGTTGAGTTGAGCATCAAAAACGCCGACCTGACCGTCGACCAGAAACTTGTGGCTGACGCCGCTGATGTAGGCGGTATCGGCGATATAGCGCAACGATGGCAAAACACTGGAGGGCATGTAGGCATAACGTCTGGCGCCGTTACCCGAGTTGATGACGCTGACAAAACCATCGTTGGCATTGACCACAAGGCTGGTGTTCATGTTGCTGGATTTGGTGGCCAGATAGGTGCTGTAGCTGGTGTCACTGACCAGATCGGATGCGGTTTTTTCCGTTGGCGAGGCCAGCACCAAAGGCGAGTTGATGATGTCGCCGAGCAACACGCTGCGTACTTTCAACCCGGTCTTGTTGGTGCCCTTGCTCCACTCCACAAGGTCGCTGCCCGTGATGCCGGTGGGCAGGCCTTGATTCAGCACCGTCTGCTGTGCCGGGGCGAAATTGGCGAAGGCCAGCGTGACGGGGGCATTGCTCACGTTGTTCCACGACTGGTAAATCGGCGCTGTGGCGCCGGGCACGATGGCCGTGTCAGTCGTCCAGAGCACCGTGGAGGTATTGACCGAGCCGGTGGCGGTGAACCCGTAGGACTTGATGGTGCCGCGCCAATCCTTGGGGTCGTAGCTGGTCTGGTAGTAAGCGGAACCGACCCCGACGATTGCGCTGCTGGTGGTGCCGCTCCCGCCGGAACCGGCTTTCGACGTGATGTCGCCCAGCGCTGATGACAACGCGGTATTCAGGCCGGCACTGTCCGTCGCCTGGTAGTACTTGCCCTGCCCGTAACCGGCGGCGTCCGACAACATCTGGTTCGCGGCGGTGAAGCCCACGGTGTAGGTGTTCATGTTCTGTTTGGGGAAATCTGCGGCGTTCCAGTTTTTGCCACCGGCGTCGGTACCGGTAGTGCGCATATCGATGTCGAAGGCGAATTTGGCGATGTCGTCCAGGTACAACGTGTCCCCCTCGCCATCACCGGAGAGGTTGTCGCCATCGTTCGCGCTGTTACCGTCCCAGTTCGGCAAGCGGGCGCCACCGAGCGGATCGTTGGTCGGGAAGGTCCTGTCGAACGTAGGCAGGCCATCGGTGATCACCACGCCATAGTTTTTCTGGCAGCGATACTGGATCGGGCTGGTGTAAGTGGTTGGCGTCGAGTTGTAGTACGGCGCCATGCCGCGCATGTACCGCGTGATCTCGTAATAGGTTTCCGCCAACGGGGTACTGGCGATTGCACTCAAACCATTGATCGAAGAGATCAACGCGTTGTAGTTGGTGTCCGCCTGGGCCTGGGAAACGCTACCACTGACGGGAGACAGATCACTGACCGCGCGAGCGATAAAACCGCCGGGGCCGGAGTTGCCACTGACAGAAGGGTTGAATGTCGCGAGGCCTATTCTCAATGAACGGTTGCTGGTGACCAGATTGGTGGACACATCCTGCGCAACGCTGATGCGGTAATCATTGGGGATCGCACCGGTACCGGTGGTGAAATCCCTGTTCGAACCGTTGGCCAGTGTGACCAGATAAGACAGATAGTTAGCCGTATAACGCGTGTTTTCGTTGCCCACCGGGTCGGGCAGCTTCAGGCATATCGATGACAGTCCGAGGAAGCCCCGATAAAAACCGTACCAGTTGCCATTGTTGGAGCAACCGCCGCGATTGAGGCTCGACAAGGCGATGTTGGTATCGTCCATGTCCAGATTCTGACCAGTCAGACACGAGCTGTTCGAACTGCAATTGGCAATTTGCGGGCGACTGACCGTCGGATCGAAACCCGGCGCCCAGATGATGTTGTTCATGCTCCCCGAATCATCGATCAGCAGCATCACGTTGGGCGCAACCGCCGCAGCGCTCAACAGGGGCGAGTCCGAAGGCGTGAACGCGTACGCAGGCGCTGACAGGTACAGCCCCAATGCAATACCACTCAGTAACCGCCAGATCCCTGAGCACCTATTAGTATTTGGCATAGATGCTCTCCACCACACTGCGCACGTTGTTGCCCACAATGGCCACTGCCGTGACCCGATAAAGCGTCGCAGAGGTGTTGCTCGGCACATTCACGGCATTCAACGTGGTGCCGATGTTCTGTACCCCATAGAAACCGTTCGCGGCCGCGATCCAGGTGACCCCCGAGGAGGAATTGAGACCGGCAGCCGTGAGGGTCGATGACTCGGCGGGCGGCAAACATTGATTGCCGCTGCAAACCGGCAATGTATAGGTATCGAGCTGAACCGCACTTTCGCCGATGCGCAACGCGGCTTCGGCGATCTGGAACGACTGATTGCGCAGGGTGACGCTGCTGGCCATCTTTTCCTGCAGGGTTGCGTTCTGCATCGATGAAATGCCAATCAGCGTCAGCAACAGAAGGAACACCAGGCTGACCAGCAGCGCCATGCCGCGCTGGGCGTGAGGGGTAGCGGGAGAAAAACTCATCTGCCCTCCCCTCATGGCAAGCGGTTGCGCAAAGCGGCAACCACGTTGAATGTTTGATCGCGGACCCGGCTGTTCGGATCTTTCAGTGTCAGCGTCAGGCGCACACTACGGATTCGTGCAGGGTCGGACGGGTTGGTGCTGTAACTGGAAGCGGCCGTATCGGTGGCCGACGCAGCGAGGCCGAAGCTCACGTCGAATTTGCTGACGTTGTCGACGAGCACTGCCTGAGCCGGCGTGCCGATGCCACTGCCCATCGTCAGTTGGCCGTTCTTGAGGCTGTAGATCAGTCGTCGAATCGGAAACGCCAATTGTCCTGTGGCGGGAGCCTGCACGTTGGAGTAAGCCGTCGCGGTATTTCGGCAATCCGAAACCACCGTCCAGGTCGGCGTACCGCCACCCGCTCCGACATCGGCGCTCACCAGGGTCAGCTTGAGGTTGGCATTGTCCCAACTGATCGGCGCTATCTGGCTGGCAGTAAAACTCGCCCCGGCGCTTGCATCAGTAATAGCCCCCAGACAACCAAACATCCCCACCATGCGGATTTCCTGAATCATTTTGCTCAGCACGAAACGCGCGTCTTCCTGCATGTTCGCCGCCGCGTTCTGGCTGACATAAGTGTTCTTGGCCGCTATGAAAATCTGCGCCACACCGAGCACCACGACCAGGCTCAACGCCAACGCGATCAGCATTTCGATCAGGCCGAAACCTCTGTTGAGACGGTTCATGGTGTCGCCACCGGATCAACGGCGGCGCGACTGGTCAGCACAAAGCTGCGACGGGAGTTGGCGGCATTGGCAGCCCGCGAGTCGTCCCAGGTAATGGTGATGGTGTACACCCGCTGATTGAGGGTGACGCTGCCCGTAGCGGTGGCGCCGAGCATACTGACGATATTGGTGGTGAAGTCGTAGAGGTCCTGATCCCGGGCAACGTTGAGGTTGCCCGACGTCGGCGGCGTGACGGTGTAATCGGCTCCGGCGTTGGCGCGGATGCGGTCCATCATGTCGTAGGCGATAAAACTGGCCTGGCTGGTCATCCGCGAACTGTCGGTGTACTTCAGCGCATTGAGCTGGAACGCCGCCGCCCCCAACAGCCCCACGCTCAAAATCAACAACGCCACGAGAACCTCGATCAGCGTCATGCCCTCCTGTGCACGCTTGCTCCATCCCCTCATCCGCAACTTCCACCCAATAGAATTCGTCCGTTCAAACACACATTCAGCGTCCTGCTTTGCGCCCCCAGTACGTAGCTGATCACCACCGCCGTGGACGGTGCCGACAGACCGCCCAGATTGTTGAAATCGATGGCGGTCACGCCTGAGGTTAGCGTCAGAGTCGCGCCGCTGCTCATCGCGGGAACAACCCGCAATACATTGGCCACAGTGCCAGTACTGTCATACACCGCCAATTCCCCCGTCCAGACGCTGCCACCCGCCGTCGGCCGCACCCGGGTGGTGATGCCGCGGTCGATGGCTTCAAGCCGGGCGAAATTCAAGGCGCGCTGCAGGTCGCCGATCTCGGTGTCGGCCCTGGTGCCTTGCACCGAACGGGTAAACGCCGGCACTGCCAGGGTGATCAGAATCAAAAAGACCGCAAGTGCGACCAGCAACTCGATCAGCGTGAAACCTTTTGTACGATGATCCATCAATGCCCTCCGTTGCCGTCGGCTATACCTGCTGTTACACGCTAGAACAATCGACCCACAGGTGTCGGTTGTTTTGCCATTACTGCGCAAGGATTGCGCGGGCCACCGCACTCCAGGGAGGGAGATGTCATGCGTCAGCAGGGTTTCAGTCTGATTGAACTGCTCATGGGACTGACGATTGTCGGGATTGTTCTGCATCTGGTCAGTCCGGCGTTTGCAGCGCTCACGGAATCGAACCATCAGGAGGAGGCAGCGAAGTCGCTTGTCAGTGGCATGCGCAGTGCCAGAAGCGAGGCGATCACGCGAAACCAGGCTGTCGTCATACACGGGATAAACGACGATTGGGGCCAAGGCTGGCGGATGATTCTGGATTTAAATGGCAAGGGACATGAGGACAGCAACAATCCGCTGCTGGTCGAGCGCCGAAGCGACACTCGGGTGCCGGTTATCGGCAATCACTATGTCAGGACTTCAGTACGATTCAGTCATCTCGGCGAACCGCAGCACGGAGGCTTTCAAGCGGGGACATTGCATGTTTGCGCAAAACACGAGCCAGTGAGTCAGCACCAAGTGGTGCTGGCCCCGAGCGGTCGCGTCAGCCTGCGCAGCATCAAGGCTGAGCAGGCGTTGTGCGAGAAAGGAAAAAAATCAAAGCAGCGAACGAACGCGTAACTCTTTCGGCATGGAGAACGTGATGTTCTCCTCGCGACCCGCCAGTTCATCGGCACCGGTAGCGCCCCAGGCCTGCAACTGCTGGATCACACCACGCACCAGTACTTCCGGTGCAGAGGCCCCTGCGGTAATGCCGATGCGCTCGACACCGTCGAACCAGCTCTTTTGCAGGTCTTCAGCGCCGTCGATCAGGTAGGCCGGAGTGGCCATGCGTTCGGCCAGCTCACGCAGGCGATTGGAATTGGAGCTGTTCGGGCTGCCGACAACCAGCACCACGTCGCATTCGTCAGCCAGCGTCTTGACGGCGTCCTGACGGTTTTGCGTGGCGTAGCAGATGTCGTCCTTGCGCGGGCCACCAATCGCCGGGAAGCGTGTACGCAGGGCGTCGATGACGCGGCTGGTATCGTCCATGGACAGGGTGGTCTGGGTCACGAACGCCAGTTTTTCGGGGTTGTTCACCTGCAACGCGGCGACGTCTTTCTCGTCCTCGACCAGGTAAATCGCGCCGCCATTGCTGCCATCGTACTGGCCCATGGTGCCTTCGACTTCCGGGTGACCGGCGTGGCCGATGAGGATGCATTCACGGCCATCACGGCTGTAGCGCGCGACCTCGATGTGCACTTTGGTCACCAGCGGGCAGGTGGCGTCGAACACCTTCAGGCCACGGCCGGCGGCTTCGGTACGCACCGCCTGGGAAACGCCGTGTGCACTGAAGATCACGATGACGTCGTCCGGTACCTGATCCAGCTCTTCAACGAAGATCGCGCCGCGAGCGCGCAAGTCTTCGACGACGAATTTGTTGTGGACCACTTCGTGGCGCACATAGATCGGCGGCCCGAAGACTTCCAGGGCGCGGTTGACGATTTCGATCGCCCGGTCCACACCGGCGCAGAAGCCACGGGGGTTGGCGAGTTTGATTTGCATGCTGTGCCTCGTGTCTTGCGCGCAGGAAAATTAGATCTTTGTAGGAGCCGGCTTGCCGGCGATGAGGCCCTTGGCGTTGCAGCGAGCCTGATGGCCCCATCGCTGGCAAGCCAGCTCCTACAGAACAGCGTTTACAGCGATTTGACGTTGATGATTTCCACGTCAAAGGTCAATGTCTTGCCGGCCAACGGATGGTTGAAGTCGATGGTCACTTGCTCGTCATCGAACTCTTTCACCACGCCAGGCAGCTCAGTATTCGCCGCATCGTTGAAGATCACCAGCAAACCCGGCGAAAGGTCCATGTCCTTGAACTGCGAACGCGGGATGATCTGCACGTTTTGCGGGTTCGGCTGACCGAAAGCGTTTTCCGGCTGAATCGTCAGCGTACGCTTGTCGCCGGCCTTGAAGCCGAACAGGGCCGCTTCGAAACCTGGCAACAGGTTACCGTCGCCGACCTGGAAGGTCGCCGGGGCTTTGTCGAAGGTGCTGTCGACGGTGTCGCCGTTCTCCAGGCGCAGTGCAAAGTGCAAGGTGACTTCCGTGTTCTGGCGGATGCGTTGCTCAGCCAATACCTGTTCAGTCATGAACTGCTTCTCCCGTCTTCTTTGATTTGAACATGTCCAGCGCCAGCATCACCGCACCCACAGTAATTGCACTGTCGGCGAAGTTGAACGCCGGGAAGTACCAGCGGTTCTGCCAATGCACCAGGATGAAATCGATCACATGGCCCAAGGCTATGCGGTCGTACAGATTGCCCAGCGCACCACCCAGGACCAGCGCCAATGCGATGGCCAGCCAGGTTTCGTTGCGCCCCAGACGCTTGAGCCACACCACCAGCACCGCACTGACCACGACCGCGATCAGGGCGAACAACCAGCGCTGCCAGCCCGAGCTGTCCGCCAGGAAGCTGAACGCCGCGCCTGTGTTGTAGGCCAGGGTCCAGCTGAAGTAATCGGGGATCACCACGATTTGCTGGTACATCTCAAGCTTGCCTTCGAAGTAGAACTTGCTGGCCTGGTCGATGACCAGGACCAGCAAACTCAACCAGAGCCAGCCCAGCCGTCCGAAACGGCCAATGGCGTTAGGCATAGTGACGAACCTCGCCAGTGCCGCTGATGTTATCGACGCAACGACCGCAGATTTCCGGATGTTCCGGGTTCACGCCGACGTCTTCACGGCAGTGCCAGCAACGGGCGCACTTGGCGAAAGCCGACTTGACGATTTTCAGCTTCAGGCCGCTGACTTCGGTGACCACTGCATCGGCCGGAGCCTGTACGAACGGCGCAACGCTGGCGGTCGAGGTGATCAGTACGAAGCGCAGTTCGTTGCTCAGCTTGGCCAGGTCGGCGCTCAGGGCGTCTTCGGCGAACAGCGTCACTTCGGCCTGCAGGTTGCCACCGACGGCTTTGGCCGCGCGCTGGATTTCCATTTCTTTGTTCACAGCGACCTTCACCGCCATGATCCGCTCCCAGTAGGCGCGGCCCAGTTCGACGTTTTCCGGCAGCTCGGTCAGGCCTTCGTACCAGGTGTTGAGCATCACCGATTCGTTGCGCTCGCCCGGCAGGTATTCCCACAGTTCGTCGGCGGTGAACGCGAGGATCGGCGCGATCCAGCGCACCAGCGCTTCGGAGATGTGGTACAGCGCGGTTTGCGCCGAACGGCGGGCCTTGCTGTTGGCGCCAGTGGTGTACTGACGGTCCTTGATGATGTCGAGGTAGAAACCGCCCAGCTCCTGCACGCAGAAGTTGTGGATCTTGGAGTAGACGTTCCAGAAGCGGTATTCGCCGTAGTGCTCTTGCAGTTCGCGTTGCAGCAGCAAGGTGCGATCCACGGCCCAACGGTCCAGCGCGAGCATTTCTTCGGCCGGCAGGATGTCGGTGGCCGGGTTGAAACCGGTCAGGTTGGAGAGCAGGAAGCGCGCGGTGTTACGGATACGCCGGTAGGCGTCCGCACTGCGTTGCAGGATCTGCTCGGAAACCGCCATTTCCCCCGAATAGTCGGTGGATGCGACCCACAGACGCATGATGTCGGCGCCCAGGGTGTCGTTGACTTTTTGCGGCGCGATCACGTTGCCCAGCGACTTGGACATCTTGCGGCCGGACTCGTCGACGGTGAAGCCGTGGGTCAGCAGCTCGCGGTATGGCGCGTGGTCGTCGATGGCGCAACCGGTCAGCAGCGACGAATGGAACCAGCCACGGTGTTGGTCCGAGCCTTCCAGGTACAGGTCGGCGCGTGGACCGGTTTCGTGGCCCATCGGGTGCGAACCGCGCAGGACGTGCCAGTGCGTGGTGCCCGAATCGAACCAGACGTCCAGGGTGTCGCTGATCTTGTCGTACTGCGGCGCTTCGTCACCGAGCAGCTCGGCAGCGTCCATCTTGAACCAGGCTTCGATGCCTTCGACTTCGACGCGCTTGGCGACTTCTTCCATCAGCTCGGCGGTACGTGGGTGCAGCTCGCCGCTTTCCTTGTTCAGGAAGAACGGGATCGGCACGCCCCAGTTACGCTGACGGGAGATGCACCAGTCCGGACGGTTGGCGATCATCGAGTGCAGGCGCGCCTGGCCCCAGGCCGGAACGAACTGAGTCTCTTCGATGGCTTTAAGAGCGCGCTTGCGCAGGGTGTCGCCGCTGACAGGCTCTTTGTCCATGCCGATGAACCACTGCGCGGTGGCGCGGTAGATCAGCGGGGTCTTGTGACGCCAGCAGTGCATGTAGCTGTGTTCGATGATGGTGGTGTGCAGCAGCGCACCGACTTCGGTCAGCTTGTCGACGATGGCCGGGTTGGCTTTCCAGATGAACTGGCCGCCAAAGAACTCCAGCGAAGTCGCGTATACGCCGTTGCTTTGTACCGGGTTGAGGATGTCGTCGTTGACCATGCCGTATTTCTTGCAGGTCACGAAGTCGTCCACGCCGTAGGCCGGAGCGGAGTGAACCACGCCAGTGCCAGCGCCCAGTTCAACGTAGTCGGCCAGGTAAACCGGCGACAGACGGTCGTAGAACGGGTGACGGAAGTTGATCAGTTCCAGTTCTTTACCGGTGGTGGTCGCGATGACCGAACCTTCCAGGCTGTAACGGACCAGGCAGGATTCAACCAGCTCTTCCGCCAGCACCAGCAACTTGTCGCCGACATCGACCAGGGCGTAGTTGAATTCCGGGTGAACGTTCAGCGCCTGGTTGGCCGGGATGGTCCACGGGGTGGTGGTCCAGATCACGATCGAAGCAGGCTTGCCCAGCGACGGCAGACCGAAAGCGGCAGCCAGCTTGGCTTCATCGGCAATCGGGAACGCTACGTCGATGGTCGAGGACTTTTTGTTCTCGTACTCGACTTCCGCTTCAGCCAGGGCCGAACCGCAGTCGAAGCACCAGTTCACAGGCTTCAGGCCCTTGAACACGAAACCGCCCTTGACGATTTCGGCGAGTGCGCGGATTTCACCGGCCTCGTTTTTGAAGTCCATGGTCTTGTACGGGTTGGCGAAGTCGCCCAACACGCCCAGACGGATGAATTCGGATTTCTGGCCTTCGATCTGCTCGGTGGCGTAGGCACGGCACAGTTCGCGGGTCTTGTCCGCGCCCAGGTTCTTGCCGTGGGTCACTTCGACTTTGTGCTCGATCGGCAGACCGTGGCAGTCCCAGCCCGGAACATAAGGCGCGTCGAAACCCGACAGGGTTTTCGAGCGGATGATCATGTCCTTGAGGATCTTGTTCAGCGCATGACCGATGTGAATCGTGCCGTTGGCGTACGGAGGACCGTCGTGCAGAACGAACTTCGGACGATCCTTGCCAATCTCGCGCAACTTTCCGTACAGGCCAATACTGTCCCAGCGCTGCAGAATCTGCGGTTCGCGCTGTGGCAGGCCGGCCTTCATTGGGAAGGCGGTGTCCGGAAGGTTTAGCGTGGCTTTATAGTCGGTCATTTATGGCTCTTCATTAGCGATTGGCGCTAGGTGCGACAGGGCACGGGCGGCGGCGACATCCGCATTGATCGCCGTCTTAAGCGCCTCCAGAGAGGCGAAACGCTGCTCTTCACGCAGCTTGTGGTGGAAAACCACCGTCAAACGCCGGTCATACAGATCGCCGGCAAAATCTAAAAGATGTACTTCGAGGTGGGCTTTGCCATCCCCTTGGACCGTAGGACGCACGCCAATATTGGCGACGCCTGGACAGGTCTTGCCGTCGATGTCGACGTTGACCAGGTAAACCCCGGTGAGCGGCACGCGACGGCGCTTGAGTTGAATGTTGGCGGTTGGCGTACCCAACTGGCGCGCCAGTTTCTGGCCATGCAGGACTCGCCCGGTAATCTGGAACGGCCGACCGAGCAGGCGCTCTGCCAAGGCAAAATCGGCAGCGGCCAGGGCATTTCGCACCTGGGTGCTGCTGACGCGAATGCCGTCCAGCTCAACGGTTTGCGCCGCTTCGACGGTGAAGCCCTGCATGACGCCGGCCTGTTGCAGGAAATCGAAATCCCCTACCCGGTCACAGCCGAAGCGGAAGTCGTCACCGACCTCAAGATGCTGCACGCCGAGACCGTCCACCAGAATGGTATCAACGAATTCGCTGGCGCTGAGCTTGCTCAGGCGCTGGTTGAAGGCCAGGCACAGGACCCGGTCGACGCCTTCGTCAGCCAGCAGCTGCAGTTTGTCGCGCAGACGCGCCAAGCGGGCCGGCGCAGTCTCCGGGGCGAAAAACTCCCGTGGCTGCGGCTCGAAAATCACCACGCAGCTGGGCACGCCCAACTCGAGCGCTCGCTCACGCAGCCTCGCCAGGATAGCCTGGTGGCCACGGTGAACACCGTCAAAGTTGCCAATAGTGGCGACACAGCCCCGATGCTGGGGGCGCAGGTTGTGGAGGCCTCGAACCAGCTGCATAACGCGCTTCTTGCTCATAAAGTGGTCGATTATAACCACACCCGGCGGCCGACGACAGGCAACACCGTAACCCAAAGTGATCGAACCGACAAAACCGCCGGCCCGCCCGTGTTTATCGAGGCAAAAGCCTCAGTTCAGCGCCTTGCGATTGAAGTCGCGCAAACGGAAGCCCATCAACAGCAACATGCCGAAATACGAGACCACGCCAGCCCCTACCAGAGCGCCCAGACGCAGGAATCGCTCAAGCATGTGGCCCTGATCCCAGGCCGGCATGAAATGCATCCCGGCCAGCAACACCGCGGACATCACCGTGACCGCTACCACCAGTTTGGCACCGAACTTCGCCCAGCCCGGCTGCGGCTGATACATCTGCTGTTTGCGCAGCTGATAGAACAGCAACCCGGCGTTAAGGCAGGCACCGGCGCTGATCGCCAGAGCCAGACCGGCATGGGCCAGCGGCCCGATCAGCACCAGGTTGAACAACTGGGTAACCACCAGGGTGAAAATTGCGATTTTCACCGGCGTGCGAATGTTTTGTTGCGCATAAAAGCCCGGAGCCAGCACTTTGATCACGATAATCCCAAGCAACCCGACCGAATACGCAATGAGCGCGCGCTGAGTCATGGACGCATCGAAGGCGTTGAACTGGCCGTATTGAAACAGTGAGACCGTCAGCGGCTCAGCGAGAATCCCCAACGCCAGCGAGCACGGCAGCACCAGCACAAAGCACAGGCGCAGCCCCCAATCGAGAATCCGCGAATACTCTGCGCGATCCTTGCTGGCGTAGGTCTTGGCCAGGGTCGGCAACAGGATCGTGCCCAACGCCACGCCCAGCACGCCGGAGGGCAATTCCATCAGGCGGTCGGCGTAATACATCCACGACACCGAGCCGGCGACCAGGAACGAGGCAAAAATGGTGTTGATGATCAGCGAAATCTGGCTCACCGAAACGCCGAGAATCGCCGGCAGCATCTGTTTCATGACCCGCCACACGCCACTGTCACGCAGGTTCAGGCGTGGCAGCACCAGCATGCCGATCTTTTTCAGGTGCGGCAGCTGATAGAGCAACTGCGCCAGACCACCCGCCAGCACCGCCCACCCCAGCGCCATGACCGGCGGATCGAAATACGGTGTCAGGAACACCGCAAAGATGATCATGCTGACGTTGAGCAAGGTCGGCACGAAGGCCGGCACCGAGAAGCGGTTATAGGTGTTGAGGATCGCCCCGGCCAATGAAGACAGGGAGATCAGCAATATATAAGGGAATGTCACCCGCAACAGGCTGGAGGTCAGCTCGAATTTTTCCGGGGTATCGGTGAAACCGGGCGCGGTCACCCAGATGACCCACGGCGCAGCGAGCATGCCCAACGCAGTGACCACTGCCAGCGCCAGGGTCAGCAGTCCGGAGACGTAGGCAATAAAGGTTCGTGTCGCCTCTTCGCCTTGCTGGCTTTTATATTCAGCAAGAATCGGCACAAACGCCTGGGAAAACGCCCCTTCGGCGAAGATCCGGCGCAGCAGATTGGGCAGTTTGAAGGCGATAAAGAAGGCGTCGGTGGCCATTCCCGCACCAAAAATACGCGCAATGAGGGTGTCACGGACGAACCCCAGAATCCGGGAAAGCATCGTGATAGAGCTGACGGCGGCCAACGATTTGAGCAGATTCATTGAAAGAGTTTGTGCCTGTCGATAAACAGCAGGCGAACAAAGCGCCCACTTATGCGATACTCCGCGCCGCAGCAGCACAGAGCCAAAGCTCGCGAGTTTACAGGTCAAGCGCCGGAAATAAATATCCCGCCTCTTTATACCTACCACTTAGCGGAACGTCTCAACCGCCCTTGACAAGACATCAACTCATCGGCATGATTCGCGGCCTATTTTGTTTGCTATTTCCTAAAAAGTCTTTCGAGGAGCTCGACGGTGGCCAACACACCTTCCGCCAAAAAACGTGCAAAACAGGCTGAGAAGCGTCGCAGCCACAACGCCAGCCTGCGTTCCATGGTTCGTACCTACATCAAGAATGTAGTTAAAGCCATCGACGCAAAAGACGCTGAAAAAGCTCAAGCTGCTTACGTTCTGGCCGTGCCAGTTATCGACCGTATGGCCGATAAAGGTATCATCCACAAGAACAAGGCTGCTCGCCATAAGAGCCGCCTGAATGGCCACGTCAAGGCTCTGAACCTTGCTGCTGCCTAAGTAACACGCTTGTTAAAAAACCGACCTCAGGGTCGGTTTTTTATTGCCTGCGAATTGTGTTGCACGCCTGAGATCCCATTGAAACTGATCGCCAGCAAGCCAGCTCCTACAGGTATTGCGCAATCCTTGTAGGAGCCAGCTTGCTGGCGATAGCGGTCTTCAGATCACTGATGAGCCCAAGGCAGGATAGGAATCGCCGTCACCGCATTCTGCGGACTACCCTCAATCAAGCGATCGCTGTACACCAGATACACCAGCGTATTGCGCTTCTTGTCGAGGAAACGCACCACCTGCATGGTCTTGAAGACTAGCGACGTACGCTCCTTGAACACCTCTTCGCCATCCTTCAACTCACCCTTGAAGTTGATCGGACCGACCTGACGGCACGCAATGGACGCTTCCGCTCGATCTTCAGCCAGACCCAAACCACCCTTCACACCGCCCGTCTTGGCTCGGGACAGGTAGCAGGTCACGCCTTCGACCTTCGGATCATCAAATGCCTCAACGACGATGCGGTCGTTCGGGCCGACGAACTTGAACACCGTCGACACCTGACCAATCTCCTCGGCCGAAGCCAGCAGCGGCATTGCCAACAGCAGGCCCAACAATCCTTTTGCCACGCGCATTCAAATATTCCTTCAGACCAGGATCAGGTTATCGCGGTGAACCAGTTCCGGCTCCGCCATGTAACCCAACAGACCGACAATCGCCTCAGACGACTGACCGATGATTTTTTGTGCTTCCAGCGCGCTGTAGTTGGCCAGGCCACGGGCGATTTCACGACCGTCCGGCGCGACGCACACCACCATTTCACCGCGACGGAAGCTGCCCTGAACCAGCTTGACACCCACCGGCAGCAGACTTTTATTGCCTTGGGACAAGGCCGTCACCGCACCGGCATCCAGCACCAGCGTGCCGCGAGTTTGCAGATGCCCGGCCAGCCATTGCTTGCGCGCCGCCAGCATGCCACGCTCCGGCGACAGCAAGGTGCCGATGCGCTCGCCGGCCTTCAGGCGATCCAGCACACGCTCAAGGCGCCCACCGACGATGATGGTGTGCGCACCTGAACGCGCTGCCAAGCGCGCCGCACGCAACTTGGTCTGCATACCGCCACGACCCAACGCACCACCGGTACCGCCCGCCACCGCATCCAGCGCCGGATCATCAGCGCGCGCTTCGTAAATCAGCTTGGCATCGGGATTGTTGCGCGGATCGGCGTCGAACATGCCGTCGCGATCCGTCAGGATCACCAGCAAATCAGCCTCGACCAGGTTGGCCACCAGCGCCGCAAGCGTATCGTTGTCGCCGAAACGGATTTCGTCGGTGACCACGGTGTCGTTTTCGTTGATCACCGGGATCACTTTCAACTCGACCAAGGCACGCAAGGTGCTGCGGGCATTCAAGTAGCGCTTGCGGTCGGACAGATCGTCATGAGTCAGAAGAATCTGCGCAGTGTGCCGGCCATGCTCGGCAAAGCTCGACTCCCACGCCTGAACCAGACCCATCTGACCGATGGCGGCAGCAGCCTGCAATTCGTGCATCGCACTGGGTCGCACGGTCCAGCCCAGACGGCTCATGCCCGCCGCTACCGCCCCGGAGGACACCAGCACCAGCTCGACGCCCGCCTCATGCAAGGCCACCATCTGTTCAACCCAGACACCCATTGCCGCGCGATCCAGGCCCTTGCCGTCCGCCGTCAGCAACGCGCTGCCGATTTTCACGACCCAACGCTGCGCACCTGTCACCTTGCTCCGCATCATCTTCAACCTTAGCTTGAGGGCAGCGCGACCCAGCGCTACCCGTGACGTTAATCGTGGCTATTTGTTACCAACAATCGATTTCCAGATACTAAAACGCCGCTCCAGGGAGCGGCGTTCAAGTTTATCGCAACAGATCAGTCGCGCACGTAAATGATTTCCGGACCGTCTTCATCATCTACATCTTCTTCGTCCCAATCATCGTCACCGATGTCATGGACCGACTTCACGCCGCTGCGACGCAGGGCACGCTGGTCATCCAGGGCCTGCAACTGAGCGCGCGCTTCGTCTTCGATGCGCTGATCGAGCTCGGCCAGCTCTTCCTTGTAGGCCGGATCGTTCGCCAGACGGTCAGCACGATCTTCCATGTAACGCATGATGTCGTGGCAAAGACGCTCGGTACCGAGCTTGGAGATGGCGGAGATCACGTAAACCGGACCGGTCCACTCCAGGCGATCAACGATTTCCTTGACGCGAGCATCGTGCTCTTCTTCAAGGATCTGGTCGCACTTGTTCAGTACCAGCCAGCGATCACGCTCAGCCAGGGACGGGCTGAACTTGGTCAGCTCACTGACGATCACTTCGGCCGCATCCGGGGCACTGGTGTCATCCAGTGGCGCCATGTCCACGAGGTGCAGCAGCAAACGGGTACGCGACAAGTGCTTGAGGAAGCGAATCCCCAGGCCAGCACCGTCGGAAGCGCCTTCGATCAGGCCCGGAATGTCCGCAACCACGAAGCTTTTCCAGCGATCAACACTGACCACACCCAGGTTCGGCACCAGCGTGGTGAACGGGTAGTCGGCGACTTTCGGCTTGGCGGCCGATACCGAACGGATAAAGGTACTTTTGCCAGCATTTGGCAAACCCAGCAGACCAACGTCCGCCAACACCTTCATTTCCAGCTTCAGGTCACGTGCCTCACCCGGCTTACCCGGAGTGGTCTGACGCGGAGCACGGTTGGTACTGGATTTGAAACGGGTGTTACCCAGACCGTGCCAGCCGCCATGGGCCACCAGCAGCTTTTGACCGGCTTTGGTCAGGTCGCCGATCACTTCCTGAGTGGCAGCGTCGATGACCGTGGTGCCGACCGGCACACGCAGTACCAGCTCTTCACCCTTCTTACCGGTGCAGTCGGTGCTGCCGCCGTTGGAACCGCGCTCGGCATCGAAGTGCCGGGTGTAACGGTAGTCCACCAGGGTGTTGAGGTTTTCGTCGGCGATCATGTAGACCGAGCCGCCATCACCACCGTCGCCGCCGTTCGGGCCGCCGTTTTCGATGAATTTCTCGCGACGGAAGCTCATGCAACCGTTGCCGCCGTCACCGGCCTTTACTCGAATCGATACTTCATCAACAAACTTCATAACAAAACGCCTCTCGCCATACGGACGAGCCGAAAAAATCCAGACATAAGACTCTTGCAAAAATGAGCGCAGCGACCTCAATCAACGACCGCAAATCCAGCGCTGGAGCTCATTACAAACAGCTTTGCAAGAGACTCACCCCACAAACGAAAAAGCCCCGTCGCGAGACAGGGCTTTTCCAGCATCTACGTAATTATGCCGCGACGACTTCAGTCTTCGGGACAATGCTCACGTAACGGCGATTGAAAGCGCCTTTTACTTCAAACTTGATCACGCCGTCGATTTTAGCGAACAGAGTGTGATCTTTACCCATGCCAACACCGTAACCGGCGTGGAATTGGGTGCCGCGCTGACGCACGATGATGTTGCCCGGAATGATAACCTGGCCGCCATACATCTTCACGCCAAGGCGTTTGGCTTCTGAGTCGCGACCGTTACGGGTACTACCACCAGCTTTTTTGTGTGCCATGAGTCAATTCTCCTAGTGAGGAATTAGGCTGAAATTAAGCCTGAATACCGGTGATTTTGATCTCGGTGTACCACTGGCGGTGGCCCATACGCTTCATGTGGTGCTTACGACGACGGAACTTGATGATGCGGACTTTATCGTGACGACCTTGGGAGATCACTTCAGCCACAACGGTAGCGCCAGCAACAACTGGAGCGCCGATGTTCACGTCATCGCCATTGGCGACCAACAGAACGCGATCAAAAGTAACGGATTCGCCGGTAGCGATTTCCAGTTTTTCGATCTTCAGGTATTCACCTGGGGCGACCTTGTATTGCTTGCCACCAGTAACAATTACTGCGTACGACATGGTATTTCTCCGATAATCCTGCTCACCCAGCTCTTTATAAGAAGAGGTATTGGCTGGCATGGCTGCATATGGCTGGAAGGCCAGTTTGCAATTGCGTAAGGCAGGTGCTGCCCAGGAAGTTCAGGGTGCGCGATTGTACGCAAGCTGCCGTGGCGTTGCAAGAGGCCGTCCATCGCGCCTTGACACCCGCCGACGTGGGTCCTAGCATGCCGCGCAACCCTTCTGGAGCGACTGTCGCTGATGCAACCCCAAGCTTTCTACCGCGCGGTGGCGGACGATTTTAGCGCCGTCGACGGCATCATCAAGAAGCAGCTGACTTCCCGAGTGCCGCTGGTATCGAAAATCGGCGATTACATTACCTCGGCTGGTGGTAAACGCCTGCGTCCTTTATTAGTGCTGCTGTGTGGCAAGGCCCTTGGCCGCGAAGGCGACGACCTGCGCCTGCTGGCCGCGACCATCGAGTTCCTGCACACCGCCACCCTGCTGCACGATGACGTGGTCGACATGTCCGGCATGCGCCGCGGCCGCTCGACTGCCAATGCCATGTGGGGCAACGCACCAAGCGTGCTGGTAGGCGACTTCCTGTACTCGCGCTCCTTCGAAATGATGGTCGAACTGGGCTCCATGCCGGTGATGAAGATCCTTTCGCAAGCCACGCGCATCATCGCCGAAGGCGAAGTGTTGCAGCTGTCGAAGGTTCGTGACGCGAGCACTACCGAAGAAACCTACATGGAAGTCATCCGTGGCAAGACCGCGATGCTTTTCGAGGCTTCGACCCACAGCGCCGCCGCCCTCTGCGAAGCCACGCCGGAACAGGCTGAAGCCCTGCGCACGTTTGGTGACCACCTGGGCGTAGCCTTCCAGCTGGTCGACGACCTGCTGGACTACAAAGGTGACGCAGAGACCCTGGGCAAGAACGTCGGTGACGATCTGGCCGAAGGCAAGCCGACCCTGCCGCTGATCTACACCATGCGCGAAGGCACGCCGGAGCAGGCTGCCCTGGTGCGCAAGGCGATCCAGAAAGGTGGCATCGAGGACCTGGAAAGCATTCGCGAGGCCGTTGATGCTTCCGGTTCGCTTGAGTACACCGCGCAACTGGCCCGCGACTACGTGGCCCGTGCGATCAAATGCCTCGACGCGCTGCCCGCCAGCGAATACCGCGATGCATTGGTCGAGCTGAGTGAATTCGCGGTCGCCCGCACTCACTAAATCGATTACCTGTGGGAGCGAGCCTGCTCGCGATAGCGGACTTTCAGTCGACAACAATGTTGAATGTGAGTGCCCCATCGCGAGCAGGCTCGCTCCCACAGGTTATTCAGCGCTCCGCCCTCTCCCGCCTAAAACCCTATATAATGTGCGCTTTTTAGCGATCCTGAATCCAAGGAGCTTTAGTGAGCACGTTGCCACCCTGCCCGAAATGCAATTCCGAATACACCTATGAAGACGGCGCGCAGCTGATCTGCCCGGAGTGCGCCCACGAATGGTCTGCCAGCGGCGAAGCTGAAGCGGCGTCCGATGACGCCGTGAAAAAGGATTCGGTGGGCAATGTCCTGCAAGACGGCGACACCATCACCGTGATCAAGGACCTCAAGGTCAAAGGCACATCGCTGGTGGTCAAGGTCGGCACCAAGGTCAAGAACATCCGCTTGTGCGATGGCGATCACGACATCGACTGCAAGATCGACGGCATCGGCCCGATGAAGCTCAAATCCGAGTTCGTCAGAAAAGTCTGAACCTGCTGTATTCCATCCCGCGCCCGGCGTGGGATGGTGCTTCGCCCTCCCCCGCTTCGCCTCGCATTTCCTCGCAATAGCCAAACGCCAGCCGCTTTGACCTTACGCAATCTTTACCCGGAAAAAATCACAAACCGCCAATAGGCCCTTGCTATTTGATGAATAAGAATTATTCTCATTGAAACCAATCAATGGAGATGAGACCCATGACTTATTTGATCGATGCCTGGCTGGACCGCCCACACCCCTACCTCAGGATCCTGCATCGGGAAACCGGGGAAGTCTGTGCGGTGCTTGAAGAAGAAGCCTTGAACGAGCTGCAGGATCAGGGCGACCTGGACGTCAACGGCTTGAGTTCCAGCGAGCCGGTGGTGCTCAAGGAACTGGTGCGCAATCTGTTTCTGTTCTGCTATGCCCGGGCGTTGCGCCCGTCGCATGAACTGCATCACAAGCTGGAAATATGAGAAACCCCACAAAACCTGTAGGAGCGAGGCTTGCCCGCGAACCCGACAACTCGGTTCCGACTTGAAACCGAGGTGATGCATTCGCGAGCAAGCTTCGCTCCTACAGGCTCATGTTTTACAGAACGTCGAGCAGCTCGACGTCGAAGACCAGTACGCTGTGCGGCGGAATGCTGCCAACGCCTTGAGCGCCGTAAGCCAGTTCGCTCGGCACGTACAGACGCCATTTGCTGCCAGCGTTCATCAGTTGCAGGGCTTCGGTCCAGCCAGCGATCACGCCGCCTACCGGGAATTCTGCAGGCTGACCGCGCTCGTAGGAGCTGTCGAACACAGTGCCGTCGATCAGGGTGCCGTGGTAGTGGGTACGCACTTGGTCTTCACGGGTCGGCTTGGCGCCTTCACCGGCGGTCAGCACTTCGAATTGCAGACCGGAAGCCAGGGTGGTGATGCCATCGCGCTTGGCGTTTTCAGCCAGGAATGCCAGGCCTTCGCCAGCAGCCGCTTCAGCTTTGGCAGCTGCTTCGGCTTGCATGATTTCGCGGATAACCTTGAAGCTGGCGGACATTTCTTCCTGACCTACACGGCTTTCCTTACCGGCGAAAGCGTCAGTCAGACCTGCCAGGATTGCGTCCAGGCTAACGCCCGGCGGCGGGTTGTCGCGCAGTTGGTCGCCCAACTGACGGCCAATGCCGTAGCTGACGCGGGTTTCGTCGGTGGACAGATTTACTTCGGACATGACACTGCTCCGCTGTGCGGACGGCCCTGGAACTTGCCGTGCGTGCACAGCGCGTCCCGGAACGCCCGGAACCAAAAGGGCCAGCAGACTAGCACAGATGTCGTTGCGCTGATGAGGGGGTGTCAGTGCTGCCAGGCAGAACCGAAGGCAATCGGCACCTTCAGGCTTTCCCCAGCACTCGCACCCAACCCGCACATTTCATCGTGAACCGATGTATGCACAAGGTTGAATGGCAAGGTGGGAAAGTTATGCAGCACTTCACGCGCATGCTCGACCGAGCGCAGGTGAACCATCTCGCCGTGAGCATCACTCAACGGGTAGGCGGCCCCGTGCATGCGCGCCTCCAACAGGTAGATTCCGCCTTCCATGGAGATCAGGTTCAGCTCATCGACTTTCCCTGCGATGGCATAAGCACGTAACTCTACGAAGTTCATGAACGCACCTCACGCAGCGGCGAGCCAGCATTCATACAGGCATAGGCCTCACAGCATCAAAGTACAAGCCATAAACGCCACCGCCCGTCTGTTTCACACCGTTCATGTAGGAGCGTGCGGTGCGGCGATCCGACTTGCCCGCGAAGAGGTCGTGTCAGTCGACATAAGTGTTGTCTGTCACGACGCCTTCGCGGGCAAGCCTCGCTCCTACAGGGGCCCCGTGGATCAGTGCTTGGTGAGTTTATCCAGATACCCCATGGCAAACGCCGATACCACGAAGGTCATGTGGATGATCACGTACCACTTCAAATGCTCGGGATCGACGTTTTTGGCGTCCATGAAGATCCGCAGCAGGTGAATCGACGAAATCGCCACGATGGACGCCGCGACCTTCATCTTCAATGAAGACGAATCCATGGTGCCCAGCCAGTTGAGCTTTTCCTTGTTGTCATCGATATCCAGCTCGGAAACGAAGTTCTCGTAGCCGGAAATCATCACCATCACCAGCAAACCGCCCACCAGCGCCATGTCGATCAACGACAGCAGCACCAGAATCAGGTCCGATTCGGCCATCGAGAACACGTTAGGGATGACGTGGAAGACTTCCTGGAAGAATTTCAGCGCCAGGGCCAGCAGCCCGAGGGACAGACCGAAGTAGATCGGCGCCAGCAGCCAGCGGGAGGCGTACATTGCATTTTCGATAAAGCGTTCCATTGAATCTCACACGTGGGCTGGAAATGGCCGCGAGTATACCAGCCACCCGTTACAGCCAGAAACACTCGGAAAATCCGCCACCTGCGCGTGTGTGACAAGGTTTTTCTGCTAGTGTCCAAAGCATTGACACCTCTGCGACATCGGACAGGACGACGGGAAATGGATGTGCGATTGCCTTTAATGAGCGCCGGGATTTGTCTGGCCCTGCTGGTGAGCGGCTGTTCACCGGACGATGACAAACGCCAGGTCAGCCTTGAGGAAAAGACCGCGCAATTCGAAACGTCTCTCGACGCGATCCAGGACCCGAAACTCAAGGATGCCGTGGCCGAACTCGGTGGCTCCCTGCTGCTGCTCGAACGTGCGCAACTCAAACTCGACAGCAAACCGGTGGAAACCGAGTACGGCGCAGATGTCCTCGCCGTGCTCAAGCACTACCCCACGCCACAGGCGCTGGTCGACACGTACATTAACGGCCTGTTTGTGCTGCACAAGGATTCCAGCTCCGACTACCTGACCGATCTACAACCGGTGTTCCCGTTCAACTTCAACATTCCGGCCGAGTTTCTCTTTCCCCATGGCCTGGAATGGCAGTCGGTGACCTTGAGCAACAAACGCGTGATCCCGTTCCAGCCGGAGTGGTCGGAAACCGATCCGGGCATTCAACTGAGCCCGTCGAGCTCCAACCTGACCAGCCCCGACGATCTCACGGTGACTTACCCCTTCATCGACGGCCTGGGCATGGAAATCAAGAACCAGCCGCAGCCCGTCAGCCTGCAAGGCAAGGTCGAAGTCATCGCCCCGCGCAGGCTCTATAGCTTCGACCTGACCAAAAAAGACGTCGGCCAGACTCGCAGCAATGACAACCTGAGCGTCACGCTGCTGAAGCTGACAAACAACTACGCCGAAATCGAGTTCAGCAACAGCGCGCCGCTGGCCCCGGAAGTCAGCGAGATACCCTTCAACCCGTCGGTCGTCCAGGCCAGGGACGCCACCGGGCAATTTCTCTCACGCTCGGGTTCGATCAACCAAACCGCCGCGCAAATTGCCTTCTACCAGAAGCAACTGGCGAAAATGCAACAGCAGAAGAGCTGGAGCGAAGCCTTCGAAAGGCAGCTCGATGAGGAACAACGCGCGTTTGAGAAGCAACAAACCAGGCATTACTCCAAGGTGTATTTCAACGGCGCGATCGAGACCCTTGAAGTCAGCCTGCTGGACTTTTCGGCGGCCACGGTCACGCGCAAGGACCTGGACCTGCCGATCCGTCGCTTCGATCAACACACCACGGCAAAGACCATCCAGCCACTGACTTTACCCGTGGTCGTGTACGACGATCAGGCACCGACCTGGCTCAAAGGCGCAACGCTCAGCGAGGAGCAACTGAAGAAGAGCGTCAGCATCCGCCAATCGGTGGACGACCCGAGCGCGGCGCGCATCGAGTTCGATCACACCCGAAGCTTCAACGATGAACTGCTCGGCACGTCCTTCAGCCCTGGCGATAGCCCGGTCAGTTTCTTTACCGAGGACAGCAGCGGTCAACGCGACGAGCCGATCGAACTGCCGCCCGAGGCTTACCAGGTCGATCCCCTGCGCGGCATCATCACTTATGACCTGAACCTGTTCGCACAAACGCCGGCGTTTGCGGTGGGTTCCATGCCGCTGTTCCTGGCCACCGTCGACAAGCAGACACTTGAAACAGACCGGCTGCCCAAAGGCCTGGAACTGAAAGGCAATGCACTGGTGGTTGATCTGAAGCTGTTCCCCGCCCAGGACTGGCGCTTTTTCGCCAGGGACGACAGCGGCCACTATCTCAAGGAGATTCTTTCGGTCATTCACGATGCAAGTGCGCAGGGCCCGGCGTTATTCAGCGTGCATTACTTCTACGGCCAGCCAGCGCAGCTGGAAACCTATCAGCGAACCGATCTCACCACGGTGCAATATGGATTCGAGGTCAAACTCGACAAGGCTGATACGTCCAGCCTCGCCCAATAGTCGTCTCAGTGATCGGGGCGGAACTCGAAGCCGCCCATGTTGCGGCAGCGCCCACCATTGATTTCCCGTAGCTGGGCTTGCAGGTGCAGGCACCAGATTTGCGGGTCATCGGCCAGTTCATAGCCATGCAACGTCAGGCTTTCAACGATGGTGTCGAGGATCGATTCAGCCGCGAAGGGCCCAGGAAACGGGCCTTGGGCTTTGATGGCTGAGGGTTGTTCGCCGGCCATTCCGGCGGCGAAAAGCAAAGTCCACATGCCCGTATCACCAGCCAATGGCTTGATGGCACATTCGATACGGGTCACAAGGCCCAGGCATTGACGGGTGAGGCAGAGGTTGCGCGACATGGCGGCGACCCTCGGTAGATCCGGTATTCAGCTCCCACGGGAGAACTGTCTCGATCCAGTGATTACTGTCGATGTCCTTGAGCTGAGAATAGAAGAAAAGTCAGACCCGCACGCCAACTGAGACCAGAAGGCGCCGAATGGTCATTGTGTGAATATTGACGTCAGAGTGATGGCACTTGTAGGAGCGAGCGGTGCGGCGATCCGACTTGCCCGCGAAAGCCATGACGCGGTTTGCCGGAATAACCGCGTTATCGTTCTTCGCGGGCAAGCCTCGCTCCTACAGGGACTCCTCTGTGTCAGGCCGGCTTGGCTTCGACCAACGCTTCCTGTGCCGCTTCTTTCTCGGCTTCTTTCAGGTCTTCTTCGCTGATCATTTCCGCGATCACCCGCAAGCGCTCCACCACCCGCGCATTCACGCTGCCTTCTGGGAATTCGCCATTTTCATCCGGCGCACCGGCAGGCTCGCCGACCAACAGGCTCAGCGCTTCGTCAGCCTGGCGCACTGCGTAAACGTGGAATTGCCCTGCGCGCACCGCCGCCAGCACTTTCTCGTCCAGCATCAGCGTCGCCACGTTGGCGTGAGGAATGATCGCCCCCTGCTCACCGGTCAGCCCGCGGGCTTCGCAGAGGCGGAAGAAGCCTTCGATCTTCTCGTTGACCCCGCCCACCGCCTGCACTTCGCCGAACTGGTTGATCGAGCCGGTGATTGCAAAGCATTGCTTGAGCGGTGTTTTCGACAACGCCGAAATCAACGTGCATGCCTCGCCCAACGACGCACTGTCGCCATCGACATAACCGTAGGATTGCTCCAGGGCGATACTCGCGGAAATCGCCAACGGGAATTCCTGGGCGTAACGGCTGCCCAGATACCCGGTGAGGATCATCACGCCTTTGGAGTGAATCGGCTGGCCGAGGTTGACCTCACGCTCGATGTCGACAATGCCGCTGCCACCCGGGTACACCGTGGCGGAAATCCGCGCCGGGACGCCAAACGCCGAATCCCCGACTTCCAGCACTGTCAGCCCGTTGCACTTGCCCACGGCCGCGCCATCGGTGTCGATCAGGATGATCCCGGCCAGCATGTCATCGAGAATCCGCGCCGAAACGCGCCCGGTGCGGGTGGCCTTGGCCTTGAGCGCACGCTCGATGTGGCCGGCGTCGGTCATTTCATCGCTGGCCAGGTGACGAATGAAATCCGCCTCGCTGACCAGTTGGAACAAGTCACCGATCCGCGCCGACAAACGCCCCTGGTGCTCGGCCAGACGCGCGCTGTAGGTCGCCAGACGCGCCACCGCATCGGCGGTCAGCGGTGCCATGCCTTCTTCGGAGGTGCGGGTTTTCAGCAACTGGGCGAACTGCTCCAGGCTTTCGTCGACCATCGGGATGTCTTCGTCGAAGTCCACCAGAACGCGGAACATCTCCTGGAAGTCCGGATCGAGGTCTTGCAGCGTGTAATACAACTGCCGGGCACCGATGATGACGACTTTGACCTGCAACGGAATGTGTTGCGGTGTCAGGGTCACGGTGGCCAGTCGCCCCAGCTCACCCAGCGGTGATTCCATTTTCAGTTTGCGCGATTGCAGGGCGCGCTTGAGCGCATCCCATACGAACGGCTCGCTGAGCATTTTTTCTGCTTCAAGGATCAGGAAACCGCCATTTGCACGGTGCAACGCGCCGGGACGCAACTGGCGATACGTGGTGTAGAGCGCGCCCTGATCGGTGCTGTATTCGATGCGGCCAAACAGGTTTTCGTAGGTCGGGTGCGGCTCGAACACCACCGGCGCACCGCCGCTGGCCGAGTGACCGACCACCAGGCTCGGCGCGTATTGCTCTTCCAGCATCTTGCGCGCCACCGCATCGACCTTGCTGTCGTCGACCAATTGCTCGACCACGGTTTTCAGCAAGTAAACCTGCATGGCTTGCAGGTAACCGCACACCGCCGCGTTCTCGGCGTATTTTTCCGACAACGGCGACAGCAACGGCTGCAAGGCCAGGGTGATGGTTTCTTCGTTGAGGTGGCGCAGCTGATTGCTCGACTCGCGCTTCCACTGCGGCAGGCTGGCAAGCTCTTCGTTCAGACGCTCTTCCAGGCCGGAGATGTCTTCGTGGAAACGCTCGCGATCGGCTTCCGGCAACTGGGCGAATTCCGCTTCATCCAGCGCCTTGCCTTCGCTCATCGGGGTAAACGCGATGTTGCTCGCGTCACGGTACAGCGCGACTTCTTTTTCCAGCGCCAGGCGCTCGATGATGTCCAGCGCCTTGTCGTAGCGCTGGTTGAAGGCGCGGTCGATGGCGCTTTTTTTCTGCTGATAAGACGGATGTTCGAAGACCGCCGGGAAGGTCGCCAGCAGGTTGTCGATCAAAGCGTTGATATCACCGATGAACGCGCCGGCCGTGCCCGATGGCAATTCCAGGGCGCGCGGCTCGCGGGGTTCATCGAAATTGTTGACGTAGACCCAGTCGGCCGGGGTCTGCAGGCGTTTGCCTTCGGCCTTCAGGTAGCGTTTGACGAACGAAAACCGGCCAGTGCCAGGCTCGCCCATGACGAATACGTTGTAACCGGGGCGTGGCATGGCCACACCAAACTGCAAGGCTTCGACCGCACGTTCCTGGCCAAGCACACCGCGGAAGGGCTCCAGATCATTGGTGGTAGAGAAGCTGAACTGTTCAGCGGAAAACGGACGGGTCAGCGCTTCGGGCGCTAGACGCAAGCTGGCAGCAACAGGATCAGGCATCGGGCTTCCTTACATCAGGCGGGGCAGATAGCGGCATTCTGGCGCTGCCCATACCCCACTTGCAAGGCGCGCCTTTCGCCAAAGCATAGCCAAACGGGCATCCCCAGGCGGGCCGGGTCTAAATCAATGTTTTCAACGAATGTTTCGTAAAAAGTAACGGAACCCTTGGAACGTGCCTAAACTCCAAGCTGCGCGGCTGGAACAATAACCGGCCCACTGGCGCCGTAGTGGTCTGTACGAAAACTCGCCGAGCGGCGATCAGGCAAGGCGAAAACAGATGAGGAAGCGGAGTGTGGGGGACCCACATGAGCATTCCGAGTCTATTTTCAACGCAGCCTGATCGTCGCGCAGGCAGTTTTCGTACAGAGCCGGGCCAGAACCCTTGTCCATTGGTACGCACATAAAGAGAACAAAGCTATGAAACGGATTCTTCTCGGTACTCTCTTCACCGCTGTATCCATCAACGCTATGGCACAGGCGCCAGGCGGCCCGGATTGCGGGTGGGGCAACATGCTGTTCGAAGGTCAGCGTGGCACCCCGGCACACTTCCTGGCATCCACCACCAACGGCACTTCCGGCAACGCAACGTTCGGTATGACCTCAGGTACCAACGGTTGCGCGACTAATGCGTCGCTGACTTATGGCGGCAAATCCTGGTTTGCCATGAATGGCATGATGAACGAGCTGTCCGAAGACATGGCTAAAGGTAACGGCGAAGCGCTGACGACCTACGCCGTGGTACTGGGCGTGGCGCCGGAAGACCGTGCGCATTTCGCGGCTGTGACTCACGAGCACTTCCAGCAGATCTTCAGCAAGGCTGACGTGACTGCAGAAGATGTGCATACCAACACCCTGGCCGTTTTGAAGGCCGATCCTCGTCTGGCCAAGTACGCAACTCAAGCTTAAGCTCGACCCGCCCGCTCCTTTCGGGGAGCGGGTTTTATTTTTTGGACCTGCCCTCTTTCGGCCATACCGTTCAATTGTAGGAGCCGGCTTGCTGGCGATCGCATCAACGCGGTTGTCCAGATACAACGCGGCGCTGCCATCGCCAGCAAGCCGGCTCCTACAAGGACGGATCTTCCGTACCGGGTCTTTATTTTTTTCGACTTAAGTTGCCCACTATGCTCAAACGCCTTGCCTGGCTGGCGCTCTGTGTCTGCGCCCCGCTGTCCGCCGCGCCTCACATCGACAATCAACGTTTGCAGCAACTGGCCAACGACCCCTTCTGGATTTCCCTGGGGCATTACGAAACCGCCAAGCTCGGTGGCTGGCGCAGCTATGTCAGCGACAGGAAGTTCTTTCTGGCGCCCGATGGCAACGAACACCCCGACCACGAACTGGCGGCCACCGTACAGGCGCTGTACGCACCGGCCAGTGCCGGCGAAAAGCATGCGCAATGTGTCTACCCGGCGCGTACCCGCTGGCTCAAGGCGCAACTTAACCTGACTGACTTGCCGGCCCTGGAATGTGCCGAATTCAAGCAATGGTTCAAGGATGTCTCGCCCCACAGCGCGGTGATGATTTTCCCGGCAGCCTACTTGAACAGTCCGTCATCGATGTTCGGCCACACGCTGCTGCGCATCGATCAGGCGGATGTGCAGAGCGACAAGACGTCATTGCTCAGCTACGCCATCAACTTCGGCGCCTACATCGAAGGTTCCGACAACAGCATTCTCTACGCCTGGAAAGGTTTGATGGGCGGCTATCCGGGCCTGTTTGCGCTGGTGCCGTATCAGGAAAAACTCTCGGAATACCGCAGCCTCGAAAATCGTGACCTGTGGGAATACCGGCTGAACCTGACGCAGCAGGAAACCGAGCGCATGGTCGAGCACGTCTGGGAACTCAAGCAGATCCAGTTCGACTATTTCTTCTTCGACGAAAACTGCTCCTATCGCCTGCTGGAACTGCTGCAAGTGGCGCGTCCAAGCCTGCGCCTGACCGAACAATTCCCGCTGACCGCCATTCCCACCGACACGGTCAAAGCGGTGAAAGAAGCCGGCCTGGTGGAATCCATCCAGTATCGGCCGTCCCGCGAACGCGAACTGCTGAGCCGCGCCGAACCGTTGAATCCTGAAGAGCAGCAATGGGTGCTGAAAGTCAGCGCCGATCAGAAACAGTTGCAGGAACCGGCGTTCAAGGCCCAACCGCGCGAACGTCAGGCGCTGATCATCGACGCGGCTTACCGACTCGAACGCTACCGCGCCAACGGCCAGGAACGCGACCCGCAGCGGGCTCAGCGCAGTTTTGAATTGCTGCGGGCGATCAACCAGAACCCGGCGCCGGAGCTGGACATCCCCCAACCGGGCTTACCCGAAGATGGTCATGAATCGCGCACCTGGCAGGCCGGCCTCGGCACCCGGGGCGACAAGGCCTTCGGTGAATATGGCCTGCGCATGGCGTATCACGATCTCAACGACAACTCGGAAAGCTTTCCCCTCGGCGCGCAGATCGAAATCCTGCAAATGAAACTGCGCCAGTACGAAGGCAATCAGTGGCAGTTGCAGCAACTGGATCTGGCGACCATTCGCTCCCTGACCCCGCGCAACGAGCTGCTGCAACCGCTGTCGTGGCAGGTCACCGGCGGCCTGGAGCGGGTGCCGGGCAAACATGACGATGAAACCCTCGTCAGTCATGTCAACGGCGGTGGTGGCGGCACGTGGCAACTGGGCGACGACATGCTCGGTTTTGCCTTGGGCACCGTGCGCGTCGAACACAATAACGACTTCGCCGGTTTCATCGCCCCCGCGGCGGGTTTCAACAGCGGTGTGCTATGGAAGAACCCGCTGGGCAATTTCAGCCTGGAGGCCAAGGGGGATTTCTTCACCAATGGCGAAGTGCGCCGTAGTTTGAGTCTGAACCAGCAGTGGGAATTGTCGCGCAACCTGGGTCTGCGTCTGAGCGCCCAGCGCGAATTCAGCCATCTGGCCACACCTGAGAATGAAGTGATGCTTGAGCTGAAGTGGTATCACTACTGACCTGTAGGAGCCGGCTTGCTGCGGGCGGCGTTCCGACGATGGCATCACTGCGGTGATTCAGATACACCGTGTCGATGCGATCGCCAGCAAGCCGGCTCCTACAGGTGATGGCGTCATTGCGGTGTAACTGAGCGACCGTGTTGATGCCATCGCCGGCAAGCCGGCTCCTACAAGGGATCTGTGTTGTTCAACGGATTCATCACAGGCCTTTCACGAAGGTCTCACGAATGCACTTCTAGACTTGAACCATAGGCCGTTGAACGGCCGGGAGTCCGAGATGTGGCGTTGTGTGGGTGTGGTGGGTGTGTTGCTGTTGTGCGCGGGTTGCCAGACGACTCACGAAGACCTGATTGCCAAGGGTTATCCTCCGGCCTTCGCCGATGGTTTCGATGACGGCTGCAGCAGTGGTCGACAGGCTGCCGGGGCGATCACCGGTGAATTTCGCAAGAACGTGCCGCGGTATCTCAAGGACAAGCCATACGCCGAAGGCTGGAGCGATGGTTTCCGCCAATGCCAGGCCATGCGCGAAAGCGAAGACCGCGAGGACTATCGCAGCCATCACTGGGACGAACGTGAAAAAGCCTGGCAACAGCAGAAAGATCAGGACGCCGCCCGTGCGTTTCGCTCGCAATGAGTCGCTGACAGACATCCGCCGAAACTAAAAGCCTGTGACCATGGCCTAAACCTCATAACGGGAGGAAACCATGAGTCGCGCCTTCGTCAATGAAGATAACGCCGCCGCGCAAGTTGATCAGCCCGTCGAACGGCAGGTCAGCACGCAGCCCAATTACGTCACGCCCGCAGGCCTTGCCCAGTTGCAGGCAAAAGTCGCCGGGTTGCAACAATTGCACAATGAACAATCGGCCCAAGGCGAACAGGCCGACAAGCAACGCCTGGTGGACCTTGAGCGGGATTTGCGCTACTTCAATCAGCGCCTGCAAAGCGCTCAGGTCGTGACCGCCGCCAGTTCAACGCAAAAGGTGCAGATCGGCAGCCGCGTGACCTTCGCCGACGAGCACAGCACCGAGCAAACCGTGCAATTGGTCGGTGAAGACCAGGCCGACGCGTCTGCGGGCCTGATCAACTGGGGTTCACCGCTGGGCCGGGCATTGCTTGGGGCGCAACTCGGCGACGAGGTGCTGTGGCAACGCCCGGCGGGCGATCAGACGATCGAAATCATCTGCATCGAACCGGCTTAAACCACGCCCTGGGCGAGCATGGCGTCGGCGACTTTGACGAAACCGGCAATGTTCGCGCCTTTGACGTAGTTGATGCGGCCGTTCTCTTCGCCGTAATGCACGCACGCATGGTGGATCGATTGCATGATCCCGTGGAGCTTGCTGTCCACTTCCCCGCCGGTCCACAGCAGACGCATGGCGTTCTGCGACATCTCCAGCCCGCTCACCGCGACACCGCCGGCGTTGGACGCCTTGCCCGGCGCGAACAGAATCCCGGCCTCGATAAACAGGTCCACGGCTTCCAGGGTGGTCGGCATGTTCGCGCCTTCCGCCACGCAGATGCAGCCGTTGCGCAGCAACGTGCGCGCGGCATCGGCATCCAGTTCGTTTTGAGTGGCGCAGGGCAGCGCGATGTCGCACGCCAGATCCCACGGGCACTGACCCGCACGGAACTCCAGACCGAAACGCGTGGCCAGCTCGCTGATCCGTCCACGCTTGACGTTTTTCAGCTCCAACAGCGCCAGCCACTGTTCTTCGGTCAAACCCGCTTCGCAGTACAGCGTGCCTTCGGAGTCCGAGAGCGAAATCACCTTGCCGCCCAGGTCCATGACCTTGCGCGCCGCGTACTGCGCAACGTTACCGGAACCCGAGATCGCTACGCGCTTGCCTTCGACGGCTTCACCGCTGCGCTTGAGCATTTCCTCGGCGAAGTACACGCAGCCGAAACCGGTGGCTTCCGGACGAATCAGGCTGCCGCCATAGCTCGGGCCCTTGCCGGTCAGCACGCTGGTGAACTGGTTGCTCAGGCGCTTGTACTGGCCGAACAGGAAACCGATCTCGCGGGCACCGACGCCGATGTCGCCGGCCGGCACGTCAACGTCTGCACCGATGTGGCGGTACAACTCGCTCATGAAGGCCTGGCAGAAGCGCATGACTTCCGCGTCGCTTTTGCCTTTCGGGTCGAAGTCCGAGCCACCCTTGCCACCGCCCATGGGCAACGAGGTCAGGGAGTTTTTGAAGGTTTGTTCGAAGGCGAGGAATTTCAGTACGCCGAGGTTCACCGATGGATGGAAACGCAAGCCGCCCTTGTACGGACCGATCGCGCTGTTCATCTGGATGCGGAACCCGCGATTGACCTGCACCTTGCCGTGATCGTCGACCCAGGAAACACGGAACACAATCGCCCGCTCCGGCTCGCAGATCCGCTCCAGAATGCCGGAGGTCAGATAATGCGGATTGGCTTCGAGAAATGGCCACAGACTGCGCAGGACCTCTTCGACGGCCTGATGGAATTCAGGTTGGTCCGGGTCGCGTTTTTTCAGTCGGGCAAGGAAGGTTTCGACGGATTCGATCATGGAAAAGTCTCGGCAAATTTATTGTCGTTGGAAGAGATTGGGCCGGACTTTAGCAAACGGAGTGCGCACAGTAATAGAGCAAAATGTCGCGTTTATGAAATTAAATGGTGCGCAGGATATAAATAATCTCCATTTTCAGGCTGATTTCGCACCTAAAAAGGGATTCACAAATTGGATCATGCACCAGTAGTGATTCCGCTTTCGCGAGCAAGCTTTGCTCCTACAGTTGATCGCGTCCCCTGTAGGAGCAAAGCTTGCTCGCGATGAATGCACCTCGGTACACCTGAAAAAATGCGAAAAAAAACGGAGCCCGAAGGCTCCGTTTTTTCATGCAACCAACCCGAAATCAGGCCAGTTTCTTGTGCCGTACACGATGCGGTTGGGAAGCCGCTTCGCCGAGGCGTTTCTTGCGGTCGGCTTCGTACTCGGTGTAGTTACCTTCGAAGAACACCGCTTGCGAATCGTCTTCGTACGCCAGGATGTGCGTCGCGACGCGGTCAAGGAACCACCGATCGTGAGAGATCACAATGGCGGCGCCCGGGAAGTCCAGCAGGGCTTCTTCCAGGGAACGCAGGGTTTCAACGTCGAGGTCGTTGGACGGTTCGTCGAGCAGCAGGACGTTGCCGCCCTCTTTCAGGGTCAGGGCCAGGTGCAAGCGACCGCGCTCACCACCGGACAGGTCCTTGACGAACTTCTGTTGATCGCCGCCCTTGAAGTTGAAGCGACCGACGTAGGTACGCGACGGGATCTCGTAGTTGCCGATGCGGATCTGATCCGAACCGTCGGAGATTTGCTGGAACACAGTCTTGCTGCCGTCCAGGTCTTCGCGGCTCTGATCGACGCAGGCCAGTTGCACGGTTTCGCCGACTTCGATGCTGCCCGAATCCGGTTGTTCCTTGCCCATCAGCATGCGGAACAGCGTCGACTTACCGGCACCGTTACCGCCGATCACGCCAACGATGGCGCCTTTAGGCATGGAGAACGACAGGTTGTCGATCAGCACGCGATCGCCATAGCCCTTGGAAACGTTCTTGAACTCGATGACCTTGTCACCCAGGCGCGGACCGGCCGGGATGTAGATCTCGTTGGTTTCCGAACGCTTCTGGAATTCCTGCGATTGCATTTCTTCGAAGCGTTGCAGACGTGCCTTGGATTTGGACTGGCGGGCCTTGGCGCCTTTGCGCACCCACTCCAGTTCTTCCTTCATGGCTTTTTCGTGGGCCGACTGCTGCTTGGATTCGGCAGCGAGACGATCGGACTTGGCTTCAAGCCAACCCGAATAGTTGCCCTCGTACGGGATACCGGCGCCGCGGTCGAGCTCGAGGATCCAGCCAGCAACGTTGTCCAGGAAGTAACGGTCGTGCGTGATCGCAACGACAGTGCCCGGGAAGTCGTGGAGGAAGTGTTCCAGCCAGGCGACGGAATCGGCGTCCAGGTGGTTGGTCGGTTCGTCGAGCAGCAGCATGTCCGGTGCGGACAGCAGCAGGCGGCACAGGGCCACACGACGCTTTTCACCACCGGAAAGGAATTCGACCTTGGCATCCCAGGCCGGCAGGCGCAGCGCATCGGCGGCGACTTCCAGTTGGCGATCCAGGTTGTGACCGTCGCTGGCTTGCAGGATGGCTTCGAGCTTGGCCTGTTCGGCGGCCAGTTTGTCGAAGTCGGCATCTTCATCAGCGTAAGCCGCGTAGACCTCGTCCAGGCGTGCCTGGGCGTTCTTGATCACGCTGACCGCTTCCTCGACCACTTCACGCACGGTCTTGGTCGGGTCCAGGATCGGTTCCTGTGGCAGGTAGCCGATGTTCAACTCCGGCATCGGACGGGCTTCGCCCTCGAACTCGGTGTCGACGCCGGCCATGATTTTCAGCAGCGTGGATTTACCCGAACCGTTGAGGCCGAGCACGCCGATCTTGGCGCCGGGGAAGAAGGACAGCGAAATGTTTTTCAGGATTTCCCGCTTCGGCGGAACAACTTTGCCCAGCCGATGCATGGTGAAGACGTATTGAGCCATGGAGAACCTTGGGTCAGTGACAGATGAATGATTGGAGCGCAGGCGATGCCCGGCCAGGCCGTGCGCGTCGACGACTGATAGGTATCAATGCTGCGCGCTGAAAAAACCTGATTCTAGGAGCTGGAACGCTCCCGCGTAACCGGCAAAGCTACCTTATTGACAGAAGGCAGTCCAGCCGGGAGGGTCTGGCACTTTGCCACAACTCAAGGCATGCTAGCCGCCCTCCGGGCGTCCGGCTTATAGTGCACGTCGCGCCAGTCCAGCTAAATCGCAGGATTACAGTTTGTCTAATGTCACTCCGCCCTTGACCACCCGTGCACCGACTGCTGTGCCCGGTTCCCCCCTGCGCGGAACATTAAAGGGCGCGCTGGCGACACTCGTGCTTTTGCTGCTCGCGTTGCTGTTCTGGCAACTGCTGGATCAGCTGCGCGAAACCCAGAAAAACCAGCGCCAATACACCATCGACTACACCGCCGATCTGGCGGCGCAAGTCAGCCTGAACATGTCGCTCAATGCGCAGATCGCCCTCAACCTGCTACCGATCGTCGAACAGCCGCAAAGCGCCGACGAACAGCAGGAGCTGCTGCGCAAGCTGCAAAAGTCCTTGCCCGACCTGCGCAGCCTCGCGTTGTTGAGCCCCTCAGGAAAAGTCATCAGCGACACCACCACCGACAGCGACGATGCCGACTACCTCGTCGAACTGGTACGCCGCAGCCGTACCCAGGCACATTATTTCAGCAACGCCGATAACGGTTCGGTGGTGCACCTGTTGCTGCATCAAGCCAGCGGCAGCTCTCGGGGCTATTGGGTCCTGCGCCTGACGCCGAGCTTTTTCTCGTCACTGACCAAACCAGGCGAGGCCGGCATCCGCCCAATGTGGCTGGTGGAAAACCGCGTCAATCACCAGGTCATCAGCCGCGATGATTCACAGCCCCTGGCCAAGCCGAGCGAGCTGACCGCGAATGATGTGGCCAACAGCGTGCTGACGGTCCCCCTGACCGGCAGCGACTGGCAACTGCGCGGGTTGTTCGACCGGCAACGTGTGATCGAAGAACTGCTGCCGGCGTTTATCGGTAAATGCCTGTTGGGGCTGGCGCTCTCTCTGCTGCCGCTGATCGCCCTGTTGAACATACGCCGTCGTCAGCGCCAGGTGAGTGAAGGTCGCCGGCGCTATCAGGATATTTTCGAAGGCACCGGCGTCGCCCTGTGCGTGCTCGACGTGTCTGGCCTCAAGAACGTCTTCGACAAAAACCAGTTGCTCAGCACCGAACACCTGCAAGCCTGGCTGGAAACCCCGGAACAGCGCCAGCAACTGTTGCAGGAACTGCGCATCACCGAGGTCAACCAGGTCGCCCTGCAACTGCTCAACGTCAATTCCTGTGAGCAAGCCTGGAAGTTGCTGATCGACGGCAATCCGCTGGATGGCACCGCCATCGGCAATCAAGTGCTCGAAGCGGTACTCAACCAGCAGAAACAGTTCGAGCTGGAAATAAAACTGCAAGACGCCAATGGCCGCGATCAACACCTGTGGCTGGTGATGCGCCTGCCGGAAAACCAGGACGACTATAAAGCGGTGATCCTGAGCATCAGCGACATCACCAGTCGCAAGCTCATCGAACTGTCGCTGCTTGAGCGTGAAGGGTTCTGGTCCGACGTGGTGCGCACCGTGCCGGATCATTTGTACGTCCAGGACGTGATCAGCCAGCGCATGATCTTCAGCAACCACCACCTGGGCCAGACACTCGGTTACAACCGCACCGAGCTGCACCAGATGGGCGAGTACTTCTGGGAAATCCTGCTGCACCCCGAAGATGCCGACCACTACCACCGCGCGCGACAGACCCAGCGGCACGCGGGCTATACGCAATTGCTGCAATGCCAACTGCGCTTCCGTCACCGCAACGGCAAATGGCGGCGTTTCGATATTCGTGAACAGGCACTGGCGCGGGACAAACACGACCAGGTCACACGGATCATCGGCGTGGCCAAGGACATCACCGAGCAAATCGAGGCCAGTGAGTCCCTGCGCGACAGCGAGCAGCGCTACCGGATGCTCGCCGAAAGCATCAGCGACGTGATTTTCTCCACCGACAGCAAGCTCTCGCTCAACTACGTCAGCCCGTCGGTGCAAGCCGTGCTGGGCTACGACACCGACTGGATTTTCCAGAACGGCTGGCAGTCGACCATCGCCAACCCGCAACAGTTGACCGGCATCTACAACCTGATGGACCGCGTCAGCAAAGCGCTGGGCAAACCCGACCAACTGGCGCTGTTGCGCAGCCAGGTGCAGACCCAACTGTTCCTGTTCGACTGCCTGCGTGCCGATGGGCGCAAGATTCCGATCGAGTTGCGGCTGGTGCTGGTCTGGGACGAACACGGTGCCTTCGAAGGCGTGCTCGGTGTCGGTCGCGACATCAGCCAGCAACGCCGCGCCGAGAAAGACCTGCGCATGGCGGCCACGGTATTCGAACACTCGACGTCGGCGATCCTGATCACCGACCCGGCAGGCTACATCGTGCAGGCCAACGAAGCGTTCAGTCGCGTGAGCGGCTATGCGGTGGAGCAAGTGCTCGACCAGTTGCCGAACATGCTGACCGTCGACGAGCAGCAGGAAGCGCACCTGCGCTATGTGCTCAAGCAATTGAATCAGCACAGCACCTGGGAAGGCGAAGTCTGGCTCAGGCGTCGTAACGGCGAGCATTACCCGGCGTGGGTCGGCATCACGGCGGTGCTCGACGATGAAGGCGATCTGGCCAGTTACGTGTGTTTCTTCAGCGACATCAGCGAGCGCAAGGCCAGTGAACAACGGATTCACCGCCTCGCCTATTACGACGCCCTGACGCACCTGCCCAACCGCACGCTATTCCAGGACCGCCTGCACACCGCGCTGCAATCGGCGGAACGGCAGAAGTCCTGGGTGGTGCTGATGTTCCTCGACCTCGACCGTTTCAAGCCGATCAACGACTCCCTGGGCCACGCCGCCGGCGATCGCATGCTCAAGGAAATGGCCACGCGCCTGCTCGGTTGCGTCGATGACGACGACACCGTGGCGCGCATGGGCGGCGACGAATTCACCTTGCTCCTGCAACCGCGGGCCAACCGTGAAATCGCCCTCAATCGGGCGATTCACGTGGCCGAACAGATTCTCGCCAGCCTGGTGAAACCGTTCGTGCTTGAAGGCCGCGAATTCTTCGTCACCGCCAGTATCGGCATCGCCCTGAGCCCGCAGGACGGCAACGAACTCAGTCAGCTGATGAAGAACGCCGACACCGCGATGTACCACGCCAAGGAACGCGGCAAGAACAACTTCCAGTTCTATCAGGCGGACATGAACGCCAGCGCCCTCGAGCGCCTGGAGCTGGAAAGCGACTTGCGTCACGCCCTGGAACAGAACGAATTCGTTCTGTACTACCAGCCGCAATTCAGCGGCGACGGCAAACGCCTGACCGGCGCCGAAGCCTTGCTGCGCTGGCGTCATCCGCGCCGTGGCCTAGTGCCGCCGGGGGATTTCATTCCGGTGCTCGAAGAACTGGGTCTGGTGGTGGACGTCGGCGACTGGGTGATCAGCGAGGCGTGCCGTCAGCTCAAGACCTGGCATCAGGCCAAGGTGCGGGTGCCGAAGGTATCGGTAAACATCTCTGCCCGGCAGTTCTCCGACGGCCAGCTCGGCACACGGATCGCCACCATCCTCAAGGAAACAGGCCTGCCACCGGCGTGCCTGGAACTGGAGCTGACCGAAAGTATCCTGATGCGCGAAGTCAGCGAGGCGATGCAGATTCTGGCCGGGCTGAAAAACCTCGGGCTGAGCATCGCGGTCGACGACTTCGGCACCGGTTATTCGTCGCTCAACTACCTCAAGCAGTTCCCGATCGACGTGCTGAAGATCGACCGAACCTTTGTCGATGGCTTGCCGTCGGGTGAACAGGATGCGCAGATCGCCCGGGCAATCATTGCCATGGCCCACAGCCTCAACCTGGCGGTGATCGCCGAGGGCGTGGAAACCCATGAGCAACTGGACTTTCTGCGTGAGCATGGCTGTGATGAGGTTCAGGGTTACCTGTTCGGGCGGCCGATGCCGGCGGGCCGGTTTGAAGCGCAGTTCAGTAATGATGCGTTGTTCATGTTCGATTGAAATTTGTAGTGCTGCAGATGACCCCTTCGCGGGCAAGCCTCGCTCCTACGGATATCACCGACTGTAGGAGCGAGGCTTGCCCGCGAAGAGGCCGGCACGATCGCCGCCGATTCCTGCATGAACACCACTTGTCTGCGACATGATGCCCTTTCATATGCCATCTAAATCCCATTGGGTTAGAATGCCCCCCTTTTCTGCCCCGATCCTTGAGGACCGCCATGTTCAGCCGTGATTTGACTATTGCCAAGTACGACGCCGATCTTTTTGCCGCCATGGAGCAAGAAGCTCAGCGCCAGGAAGAACACATCGAGCTGATCGCTTCGGAAAACTACACCAGCCCTGCGGTGATGGAAGCTCAAGGCTCGGTACTGACCAACAAGTACGCCGAAGGCTATCCGGGCAAGCGCTACTACGGTGGTTGCGAGTTCGTCGACGTCGTTGAGCAACTGGCCATCGACCGTGCCAAAGAACTGTTCGGCGCCGATTACGCCAACGTTCAGCCGCACGCCGGTTCGCAAGCCAACAGCGCCGTTTACCTGGCCCTGCTGCAAGCTGGCGACACCATCCTGGGCATGAGCCTGGCTCACGGTGGTCACCTGACCCACGGTGCCAGCGTTTCGTCCTCCGGCAAGCTGTACAACGCCGTTCAGTACGGCATCGACGCCAATGGCCTGATCGACTACGACGAAGTCGAGCGCCTGGCCGTTGAGCACAAGCCGAAAATGATCGTGGCCGGTTTCTCTGCTTACTCGCAGATCCTCGACTTCCCGCGCTTCCGCGCAATCGCTGACAAGGTTGGCGCCTACCTGTTCGTCGACATGGCCCACGTGGCCGGTCTGGTCGCCGCTGGCGTCTATCCGAACCCGGTGCCATTCGCTGACGTCGTGACCACCACCACGCACAAGACCCTGCGCGGTCCACGTGGCGGCCTGATCCTGGCTCGCGCCAACGCCGACATCGAGAAGAAGCTGAACTCCGCAGTATTCCCGGGCGCCCAGGGTGGCCCGCTGGAGCACGTGATCGCAGCTAAAGCGATCTGCTTCAAGGAAGCGCTGCAGCCTGAGTTCAAGGCTTACCAGCAACAAGTGGTGAAAAACGCCCAGGCCATGGCCAGCGTCTTCATCGAGCGCGGTTTCGACGTGGTTTCCGGCGGTACTGAAAACCACCTGTTCCTGCTGTCGCTGATCAAGCAGGAAATCTCCGGTAAAGACGCTGACGCCGCTCTGGGCAAAGCATTCATCACCGTGAACAAGAACTCCGTGCCAAACGATCCACGCTCCCCGTTCGTCACCTCCGGCCTGCGCTTCGGCACCCCGGCTGTGACCACTCGCGGCTTCAAGGAAGCAGAGTGCAAAGAGCTGGCCGGCTGGATCTGCGACATCCTGGCTGACCTGAACAACGAAGCGGTGATCGACGCCGTTCGTGAGAAGGTCAAGGCTATCTGCAAGAAGCTGCCGGTGTACGGCGCTTAATTGCACCGCTAGACCGTAGTTAGAAAAAACCGGCCAGTGATGGCCGGTTTTTTTTCGCCTGCGATTTGTGGGTGCCGGCTGGCTGGAGCGCTTGTTCTTGAGCCTTGCATTGATCTTTTGGGCGCCATCGCCAGCAAGCCGGCTCCTACACACCCAGCTTCGCTGGTCAGACCGGTCATGCCAATTTTCAGGTTTTCACTTGTAATCGTAAAAAAATCCGGCGTAGACTGCGCCTGCACTGGACATACCGGTAAGACCACAATAATTAAGTCCTGAATCTGATGCGCGCAGCGCACGGCAGCCAGGACACCGACCAGGATTCCTCCCATGCTCAGATGGTGCTCGCGTTCAATCTTCCTTCAAGTGGTTCTCGGACTGGTGCTCGGCATCGTCTGCGGGCTGACCCTTCCCGAATACTCCGCCCAGCTCAAACCCCTCGGCGACGGTTTCATCAAACTGATCAAGATGCTCATCGGCCTGATCGTGTTCTGCGTGGTGGTCAGCGGCATCAGCGGTGCCGGCGACCTGAAGAAGGTCGGGCGCATCGGCCTGAAATCGGTGATCTACTTCGAAGTGCTGACCACCATCGCCCTGGTGATTGGCCTGGTGTTCGCCTTCAGCACCGGCATCGGCAGCGGCGCGAACATTCATCTGGAGCAGCTGTCTGCCGCCGACATGGGCGACATCGCCCAGCGCGGCCAGCACATGCACACCACTACGCAGTTCCTGATGGACCTGATTCCGACTTCGGTGATCGGCGCCTTTGCCGACAACAACATTCTGCAGGTCCTGCTGTTTTCAGTGCTGTTCGGCAGCGCACTGAACCTGGTGGGCGAAGCCGCGTCGGGCATTTCCCGGCTGATCAATGAGCTGAGCCACGTGATTTTCCGCATCATGGGCATGATCGTGCGCCTGGCGCCGATCGGCGTGTTCGGCGCAATTGCCTTCACCACCAGCAAATATGGCCTGGACTCCCTGCAACACCTGGGCAGCCTGGTCGGTCTTTTCTACCTGACGTGTGTCGCGTTCGTGGCGCTGATTCTCGGCCTGGTGATGCGCCTGTCCGGCCTGCGCATGTGGCCACTGCTCAAATACCTGCGCGAAGAACTGATGATCGTCATGGGCACCGCCTCGTCCGACGCCGTGCTGCCGCAAATCATGCGCAAGCTCGAACACCTGGGCATCGGCAGTTCAACGGTCGGGTTGGTGATTCCCACCGGTTACTCATTCAACCTCGACGGTTTTTCGATCTACCTGACATTGGCCATTGTGTTCATCGCCAATGCCACCGGTACGCCGTTGGCCATGACTGATTTGCTGACCATTTTGCTGGTGTCGCTGATCACCTCCAAAGGGGCTCACGGGATTCCCGGCTCGGCACTGGTGATTCTGGCAGCGACACTGACAGCCATCCCGGCGATTCCGGTGGTCGGTCTGGTGCTGGTACTGGCGGTGGACTGGTTCATGGGCATCGGCCGCGCGCTGACCAACCTGATCGGCAACTGCGTGGCCACCGTGGCCATCGCCCGATGGGAAAAAGACATCGATATCCAACGCGCAAACAAGGTGCTTTCCGGTCAGGTGGGTTATACCTTCCAGCCTCGAAAACCGGTCGCGCCCGCGCACCAGCAGGAATTTTAAACAACGTGTGCCTGCCTTTGGGCGGGCACATTATCGCGACTTGGAGCGAACAGTGATTACCTCGTCAACCGTCGTAAATTCAGTAGTGGAAAAACTTCGTGCTGCGCTGGCACGTGGGCAATGGCGCTCCGGCGAGATGCTGCCGGGGCAACGTGAACTGGCCGAGCAACTGGGCATCAGCCGCCCGAGCCTGCGCGAGGCGGTCATCGTCCTGGAAACCCTCGGCCTGGTGCGCTCGATGCCGGGCAAAGGCGTGGTGGTGCTCGATGCCCAACTGGCTGACAGCCAAAGCCACGACAGTGCAGTGGCCGGCGCGAGCCTGGAAGACGTGCTGCAACTGCGCTACACCCTTGAGCCGTTTATCGTCGGCCTGGTGGCGCAGTCGATCAGCAGCAAGGAAGTCGGACAATTGCGCCTGACCCTGATGGACATGCGCGAAGCCCTGGAGGCGAACGACAGCGAAGCCGGGGTCAACGCCTACATCGCGTTCCACGAAGAGCTGTTCACGCTGACCTCGAACCCGATTTTCCAGAGCGTGGTACAGCAGACCAGCAACGCCCTCAAGCAAAGCGCCGAGGTGCTGCGCAACTCCCCCGAGCATCTGGCCGAACGCCTCGAAGAAAACGAAGCCGTGGTACGCGCGATCCGCAGCAAAAACAGCGCCCTGGCGAGTGCCGAAATGCGTCGGCACATTCTTCGCGAAGGCCAGCGGATGGGCATCGAATTGAATATCCCGGACGACAACCTCGGCAGTTGAACCCTCTTGGAACCGGAGACAGGCCATGAACAGCTTCGCTTCAGCGCAAACTCTTGTTGCCCTGCCCTTCCCCGCGCCGACGGATGATCTCTACTCGCGAGTCTTCGACGCCATTCTTGAACAGCGCATCGATGCGGCCAGTCGCTTTACCGAAGAAAGCCTGGCGCAGATGTTCGGCGCTCGCCGCAGTGACATGCGCGGGGTGCTGACGCAGCTGTCCCATCAGCAGATCATCGTGTTGCGCACTCACCATCGTCCCCGAGTCGCTGCGCTCGATCATGAGCAAGTCCGGCAGACGCTGCATGCGCGGCGGCTGACCGAAACCACGGTGGTGCGGCTGGCGTGCCAGCAGCCCCGTGCGCAAGACTTGAAGTGTCTGCGTGGGTTGATTGATCGCGAGCGCCAATGTGCCGCGCATGGCTCGGCGATCAGGTTGGCGGGGGCGTTTCATCTGCAGCTGGCCGAAATGGCGGGGAATGCACCGTTGGCGCATTTTCTGGGCAGCCTGGTGCCACTCACTTCACTGGCGATTGCGCAGTTTGATGTATCGGTGGAGGGTTATTGCGATTGGCGGGTGCATTCCGCAATTCTGGATGCGGTGGCGCGTGGGGATGCGGTGAAGGCGGTCTCGCTGCTAAGCGGGCACCTGGATGATCTTGAGGAAATATTGCTGAACTCAGGACTTGGGCTTAGTCAGGATCGTGTTGCTGGTTAGATCGCTTTCGCGGGCAAGCCTCGCTCCTACGGATATCACCGACTGTAGGAGCGAGGCTTGCCCGCGAAGGCGTTATCACTGACCAACGAAACGATTCAATCCGCCGCCACCCGCGCAAACCCCTCGCGAATCTTCTCTTCCGGCAATTCATCGGCAATAAACACAATCACACTTTCCCGCGCCTCGCCCTCTGCCCACTCCGTGTCCCAGTCGAAGCCATACAACTTCAGCACACCCTGAAACACCATGCGCCGCGGCTCGCCAAGGATGTTCAGCACGCCTTTGTAGCGCAGCAACTGCTTGCCATGTTCTTCCAGCAGTTCGTTCATGAACTCGCTGAGCTTGTCGATATCCAGCGGCTTGTCGGTGCGCAGCACCAGGCTGGAAATGCGGTCGATGGAAGGCGCTTTGCTGACCGGGCGCAAACTCACGCCGCCACCCAGGTCGGCATTGAGGTTGAAGCCGCGCACATCGAGCAGTTCGGCCAGATCGATCTGGCCGTGGTCGACCACGCGAATCGGCGCGCGACGGTTGATACGGGTCAGGCGCTCGCTCAACGCGGTGAAGGTCGGCTCGTCCACCAGATCGCGTTTGCTCACCAGCAAGCGGTCGGCAAAACCAATCTGCGCCTGGGCGATGGTTTGGGTCAGGTGTACGTCGGCGTGCGCTGCATCGACCAACGTGATGATGCCGTCGAGGATGTAACGCTCACGCAGTTCTTCGTCGATGAAGAAGGTTTGCGCCACCGGTGCCGGATCAGCCAGGCCGGTGCACTCGATCACCAGACGGTCGAAGGCGATTTCGCCACTGTCCAGGCGTTCGAGCAACAGGTAAAGCGCTTTGGTCAGGTCGGTGTGGATGGTGCAGCAGACGCAGCCGTTGGACAGCGTCATCACTTGCACCGGCTCGTCGCCCAACAGTTGGGTGTCGATGCCGGCGTCACTGAATTCGTTTTCGATCACGGCGATTTTCAGGCCGTGCTCGGCTTTGAGCAGGTGGCGCAACAGCGTGGTCTTGCCGGCGCCGAGGAAGCCGCTGAGGATCGTGACCGGGATTGGTGTGAACAATCGAAAATCTCCCATACGCTAAAAAAAACTGTAGGAGCC